>CAYNMO010000328.1:0-2439 GCA_964398155.1 uncultured Actinomycetota bacterium
AAAAAAGGCTTTGATTTTGTAGTTTTTCCTGAAGGCCGACTAAACAAGACTAATATTTATAAAAATTTTAAAAAAGGCGCTGCTTATTTCGCCTACAAAACCAGTCTTCGCATAATCCCAGTATATATACAGAACGTAAAAGGACCCAAAGCAGGAACAAGACTTGAGGAAAACAAAGTGACTGAAGGAATAATTGCTCTTGCTCTTAATCTTTTCCGCAGAGTAAATATTTTTATTGGCAATCCGATGGATCCTATAGCTCAAAATATAATTGATGATTTCAGGGAATTAAAAGATAAAAAAAGCTATCGGGAGGCAGTTGATGATATCCATGAAGAGATGGAGAGAAATTTCTGGGATCTTCAGGATGAAGCTGAAATCATATTAAAAGATACGCTGTAGACTGAGAGTCAGCAGGAAAAAGAATATTTTCTTCTTTTTCATATTTAAAATTGCACTTTTTATAAGATTCCTTATCTCATTGTGTTTACCTCACATGACTTTTAAAGGACCCATAAATCCATACTTTTCAAGAAACAAAAAAAGTAATCGCTCTTTTCTTACATAATGAATTGCACACTGTCTTATTGTCTGTACATTTATTACCCGTTTTTTATCAACCACCCATTTATTTATTCAGTAATTCGGCAAGAGTTAAAGATTTGAATTCCGCATTTATATAATTACCCATTTCTTTTAATTTTTTTTTCAGCGGGCAAGTCTGGGTATCCGGACAAACTTTATTCCCTACCAGACAATTATCAAGCTTAACCGGTCCGTCAAATATTTCAATAATTGAAATAATGGATATTTTATGCGGATCAGCTTCAAACTTAAATCCGCCACTCTTTCCTTTTGAAGAGACAACTATATTTTCTTTATTTAGTTTCTGGAGAATACCCCTTACAAAAGGCCTTGAAATCTTTAATTTCTCAGCCAGGGAAGTTGTAGTATGCATAATATCTTTTTCCCTGGCCATTGACCCAAGAATCCTGATAGCATAATCTATTTGTTTCGTTATAAGTTTCATTTTTTTTAGAATAATAATATTCCAGTAATATTTTGCCAATAGTTTATCATTAAAAATAATTTCAATAATCAAAATAATGTTTATGTTGACCAAAACTCTGATCTTTAAAGTATGCATAGCTGAAATCATTATCCAGCAGCTTATCTTTAAGGAATTATTTTTCCCCTTATGCTGATGTTAATATCTTTTATCGGTATAGCTTTACCGGATTGTTCAACAGCCTGTTTTACTATGCTCATCATACCAAAACAGCATGGAACTTCCATGTGTGCAACTGTTACAGACTTGATGTCATTTTCTTTAAAAATATCTGTAAATTTCTTCAAATAAAACTCGCTGTCGTCAAGCTTTGGGCATCCAACCAGAAGAATTTTTCCTTCCAGCATATCCTCATGGAAGTTTGGATACGCAAAAGGTACACAGTCTGCTGCTATAAGAAGGTCTGAACCACTAAGATAGGGAGCAGTCGGAGGCACGAGGGTTATCTGAACCGGCCATTGCCTTAGCTTTGATTCCTTTACATTAAGCTCCTTTATAAGCTGTTCAATTTTTGATGCCTTGTCATCTGATACGGTTTTTGCATCTTCTTTTATCGCTGTTGAATGACCCTCGCATTTGTCTTCATCTCTTAAATCCATAACTTTTGAACTCGGGCATCCGCATGGCAATTTTTCTTCAGTTTCCATTTTATTTTCCTTAACTTCTTCCAAAGGATTAATAATATTATTGTTTTTTAGATAATCAGAAGCTTCCTGGTATAATTTCATTTCTCCATGGCCCTTTAAATGCTTTAAATGCGCAGCAATTGTATTTTTACCTGCTTTTACTATATTTGCCATTACCACAGTTTCATTATATGGTTCTGCCTCTCTCTCCACGACCTTTATTGCATCGATGGGACACTCACCTATGCAGGCACCGAGCCCATCGCAGAAAAGATCGCTAATTAGCCTTGCTTTACCGTCTATAACCTGAAGTGCACCCTCAGGGCAATTGGGTATACAGTTTGCACAACCATTACATAAGTCTTCGTCTATTTCGATTATTTTCCTTACTGTCATCTTTGTCCTTCCCTTCTTATTGGTTAAAATACGGTTTATTTTTAAATTATTTATAATGATACTATATTTGTATCATTTGTCAAGCTGGATTTTTACAATCCTCTTTCCTCCTTAATTTCAACCAGTTTTGTTATTCCTAATGAAATAATAAGCAAAAATATAAAGCAGATTTCATTTCAGCAAAATAAAAAATTAAATCAGATATAATAACCTTGTTTGTGCGTAATATCATAACCTTACAGGGTATTTTGGAATAATTAACTCAGTTTTAAGTCTTTTCCGGGACTCACTAAAAATAGATATATTCTTTTTTACTAAAAACATTTAATATCAAAATAACAACATTAT
>CAYNMO010000329.1:0-2437 GCA_964398155.1 uncultured Actinomycetota bacterium
TATTTTGTCCCGCTCATGGAATGGGATACAGTAGTGATTGAAACATTGGCAGCTTTGGCTACATCCCTTATTGTAATTCTTTTCTTATATTCGTCATACATAAATTAAATTTCACCTTAAAATCAATTGCCTGTAATAATTTTAATCTTTAATTGCTGCTATCCTTACTGATCTATTTTAATAATATCCAATCACTAATATACATTCATCATTAACTTTTTAAAATAATTAATAAATAAATTTAGAACCAGATGCTTTTATGTTATAGTTTTTAAAGATCTCATAGTTCTTTATAAGACATTTTCTGTTCTTTTAAAAATTAAAATGGTTTGCCAGAAAGGTTAAAAACAATTTTAAGAAACCCAAGAGACATGATTTTTTAAACCATGTCCCGATGATGATCATATATAAATACATGCGCTGCTTAAAAAGAACAACTTATTCGTAAAAATAACCCTCAAACCTTTCCCATATCTTCCTGATGTCTTTTGCTGCGGAGCTGTCCGGATAATCGATTACTGCCCCTGCTTTTCTTTCTTCAGCTCAATTGCGCCGGCAGGGCATACATACTCGCATACACCGCAGCCTTCACGTTTTAGGCCATCGATTTTAATATCTTTTGAAACTTTTCCTTGTAAGACATATAATAATCGAATAATGTTCCGCCTTTTGAATAACACTTTGCTATTTCAATATCATTGGGTATTTTTATAAGCAACTTCACGTTTTTGGTATGCCCCGTTTATTTAAACCAGCCATTTATGGGCATATACCCATGATACAACTCATGATCACTTATTCAATTTAAGCTTACAACTTTTTACAGGCCCGATGTTACCGATTTAAACTTATTTCAGAAATAACTGTGACTATAGTTCATTTGTCAACTGTTTTTATAAAATATTTTTATGGTTATTGCATTAAAAAAATAAATGAAGGAATAGACCCGTGCAGGTGTTTTATGGTTATCTTCAGGATACAGGTTTTTCAAGAACGATTTTTATTATATTGATAAAGTCTTCTGGAACAACTCCGGGTGAGCGTATCTCAAACTTGTCATAAACTGCCCTAAGCCCCGACTCCATCAGGTTGTAATCTATAGGGCCGCGAATGGCATTTTCTATTTCTGAAAGGCTTTCCAGGGGCATTAATGTAAAGTCTCCTGAAATATCAATATCTGCAATATCATTATCTTTTACCGTAAATGTGGCTCTAATAAGCCCGCCCGGACTCTTAAAATTGCCTTCATAAACATAAACACCTGAAGACACCTTCACTTTCCTGTCGAGAAATTTGCCTTTTTTATCAAGCCATTCGCTACCGGTAAGTTTTGCCCTCATTTCTTTTAGTTTTTTCTGTTCATTATCATCAAGGCTTCCTGAAATATCTGTATAAGCAGAAAATTTTTTCCCGACCTCATCAAAAAATATGTTTTTTACTTCATCCTTGGAAGGAATGGGCCTGTTTAAATACCCGGACTCACGTTTTATATTAGTAATATAGTCTTTAACATTCTGGTATAATTTATCTCTGAATTTCTCTGAAGGTATCTTAAGTATTTTTACCATCAGTTCATAATTAAAATCAAACATAAAGCTTCCGACGACAACCATGGCTCCTCCTATTTCAACAGCTCCGGTTCCCCCGATTTTGCGGCTTTCGACCTGAATGTCATTGATCGGCCTGTGGTAGGCTTTTATACCGAGCCTGTTGTAGGTATTGATTGCCGGTTCAAGAAACATTCCGTATAACTTATTTATATCCCTTGTTAGTTTGTCTTTGTTAAAAATGAAATGAAAAAAAAGCTGGTCTTCGTCAAGAAGCACCGCGCCTCCTCCGACTTCTCTTCGTATGACCGGAATATTATTTTGTAAACAGAATTCGGTATCTATCTCTTTTTTTAAATCCTGGAAATACCCGATACAGGCATATGTTTGTATAGGGCTCATTATTGTAAGGGTATTAGGTGTTTCTTCGTCAAAGGCATGAGCAACAGCATGGTATATGGCCTGGGAATCAAGCCAGTTTACATCTCCAAAATCAATTATTCTTATTTTATCCATGCTTTACCTTTTCTTACAGCCTTATTAATAAGCACTCTGTTTTTAAAAATGGCAGCTGATTATCCTTTTAAGCCAGGTTTCATTTTTCCCCCATTGCAAATAATAGGATAATCATATATATATATATCAAAAAATAATGATGTTCTTATATTTTTTGTTTTTTATCAAGAGTTTTAGTAGAAAAAGCGGTGGCAAAGAGGCAGCGGCTTTATTTTTCCTTTTTCTTTTTTACTGCATATGGATTGCCGTGCTCGAAATATCCGGCTTTATATGCTAATAAATATTAAACTTTTTGATTTTAATCATTGATATTGTTTTAAAAAAAATTATCTTTGTAGTACCCTGCACAGTATTATAATCAGAACTTTTTATTT
>CAYNMO010000330.1:0-2422 GCA_964398155.1 uncultured Actinomycetota bacterium
CAGACGTATTCGGCAGGCAGACAACTTACGGAAGCTCAGGTCCATCCAACGGGACGGACTTAAGCGACATAACCAGAAGAGTAACTGAAGAGGTCTTAAGACAGTTAAAGAAATAGGTTTGAAGATGTTTCCTGTAAAAAAAATGGTGTTTTTCTCAAACCTCAAGATTTATTTGAGTTCAAGGGCCGAGGTTTCAGAATATGTTGAAAAAATAAAAGACTGCCTTGGAGGATTCAACACGGACGTACTTGAGGTCCATGTAATGTCAGATTTTTTGTCTTTTGAGTATTTTAAAAAAAATCTTTCCGGCACAGGTTTAAAAATCGGGGTACAGGATATTTGCTGGGAAGATTCGGGAGTTTTTGTTGGGGAAGTTTCTCCGCTTATGCTTAAAGATCTCGGGTGCGACAGTGTATTTATCGGACATTCCATAAGAAAGTATCTCTTTGGCGAAGATGACGAGAGCATAAATAAGAAAGTCCTTGCAGCTTTAAGAAATCAAATAACTCCACTTATGTTTATCGGCGAAACCAGGGAAGAACTCGACGATGGAAGAACAGAAGAAGTCTTAAGAAAGCAGTTAAAAACAGGCCTCAAAAATGTGGCTGCCGAGATGATTGAGAAAATAATATTTGTTTATGAGCCAAGGTGGGCCATAGGCCAGGATCAGTCGGCATCAATGGAAATTATAAGCTCAATGCATAAAAAAACGTCCAGTCTCCTTGAAGAACTTTACCCGCTTCAGTCAGTTAAAAAAGCAAGGATATTGTACGGAGGGAGCATCGGCCTTGAGAATATTAAAGAAATATCTGAGATAAAAGAGGTGGACGGTACAGGTGCAGCGAGAGCTATTGTCGATCCTTTAAATTTTATCAGGCTTGTAAAAATAACCGAAACTGAAGCATTAAAGAGAGCAGGTCTTTAAGTCAGCAAGGACCATTCAACAAATAATCTTAAGAATCAATACCTGACTTTTTAAAATCCATTTTAACTGATAGCACTGATAGTAATTCCTGAATATTAATTAAATATTTATTATATTGAATAATTGTGCATACAACCCCGGAGCTTAAAATCCATTTTAGCTGGTAACACTGATAGTAATTCCCGAATATTAATTAAATGTTTATTATATTGAATAATTGTGATACAATCCCGGAGCTTAAAACCTCTTTTAACTGATGGTAATAATTAAAAATTAATTATAATGTGCACAAAATATAATCAACCCCTGACTTTTTAAAACTCCTTTTAGCTGATAACACTGATAGCAATACCTGAATATTAATTAAATATTTTATTATATTGCATAATATGCAAACAATATGTATAATATGCAATAATATTATTAAAAACTTTTCCAGAAACAGAAATTTATAAATTATGGAACCAGTTCTAAAAAAAATAAAAGCTTCAGTTATAGGTGCATCAGGCTACAGCGGCCTTGAGCTTCTAAAGTTATTAAACAATCATAAATATGTGGATATAGGCATTGCAACATCAAATACATATGCCGGGAAGATTGTTTCAGATGTTTTTCCATCATTTAACTTCGATAAAAAAAACGATAAAATCGGCGGGTTAAGTTTTATGCCCCTGGTCGAACTCAGTGAAGAATCCTTTTATTCTTCGGATATTGTCTTTTTATGCCTTCCATCCCTCGGGTCCATGGAGTTTGTAAATAAATACCTTTCGAATTTTAAAGGGGTAATAATAGATATTGGCTCGGATTTCAGAATAAGAGACGAAAAAGAATTTGAATTATGGTATGGAAAACCCCACACTGCAGGAAAGATTTTAAAAGAGTTTGTGTATGGGCTGCCTGAAATATATAGCGAAAAAATAAAGTCGTCCCGTTGCATTGCAAATCCCGGATGTTACCCTACATCTGTTCTGCTGGCGCTTGCGCCCATTCTTTTGTGCAAAGATTTGCAGATAACAAACATTAATATAGATTCAAAATCAGGAGTAACAGGCGCAGGAAGAAAACTTAAAAATGATTATCTCTTCTGCAGTGTAAACGAGAATTTTTTTGCATACTCACCGCTCATGCACAGGCACACGGGTGAAATAGAACAGGAGCTCAGCAGCATTTCAGGAAAAAATATCAAAGTTTGTTTTACTCCCCATCTTTTGCCTGTAAACAGGGGAATATTTACATCAATATATTGCAATATTAAAAATTTTGCTGAGGATATCAAGAAAGAAGGCTTAGAGGCAGATCCGGATTCAAAGACAAGACGGGAATCCAAAAACGGGATTGAACCTGTGGCCAGCTGTGCAGCGGGCCCGCAAAGAAGCATGGTAAAAAGCGCTTTGTTGAGCCCGGAGATATCTCAGGGAACAAATCGGGAAACCATATCTGAAAATGGCCATAATCCGGATTTTTATAAGGGTCTTAAAGAAAAGATACTGAACCTTT
>CAYNMO010000331.1:0-2406 GCA_964398155.1 uncultured Actinomycetota bacterium
AAAATTGGCCAATGTGTTTTTTTCTAATTAGAGCACCTCTTATTAATTATAAGGGGCGCTCTAATTTTTTACTCTATCGGACTTTCTATTCTGCGGTCCATTATTTCCTTTGTACTCCGTCATCGACCATAAACCACTTTTGACCACTTCCTTTGTTATCATTGAACCTACTAGCATATCAGGTGCTTTGAACTACCGATGAAAGGGTTCGAGTCGTCGTGTTTCATATATCACTTGGAACTTATAACGTAACAAACTTTTTTAAATTTTACAGAATACTTAACAAGGGGAATCGCTATCACACACTCTTACCTATTTTTGCTATATACTACGCTTTCTCCTTGACACCCTCCAAACCCTGTTATATACTACGCTTAATATACATAATACGAATTAAAAGCGAAAATATGGCCAGAACAAAACTCCCGGTAGTTTTAGAGCCGGAGGAAGCCGAAAACCTTCTAAAACAGCCCAATAAAAGATATCCCACCGGGCTTAGAAACAAAGCGATAATATCACTAATGCTTCACTGCGGACTGCGTGTTTCAGAAGTAGTTAACTTAAGGCCTGGAAATATAAATATCACAAAAGGTAGACTTAGAGTAGAAAGCGGAAAAGGAAATAAAGACCGGGACCTGGCAATACCCGAATATCTAATAGACTTACTAAACAGCTGGAGAAAGAAAAGACCCCAGAGTGATTTCTTTTTTTCAACCCTAAAAGGCAAAAAATTATCAATCCGATACCTTCAACAAATGGTTAAAAGATACGCTCAAAAGGCCGGGTTAAGCAAAATAATTTCACCCCATACCTTAAGGCATACATACGCCACACAATACTACAAACAGACAAAAGATATTGAAACCTTGAGGCGCATCCTCGGCCATTCGGACATAAGCACCACAACAATTTACATCACCCTGGCCAACATTGACGTTGAAAATGGCATGAAATCATTTAAAGGATTTTTATAATTCCTTATGTTTTTTTACCAATTCTAAGAATTCTTTAGGAGTCAGTATTGCTATTGGTAGATTTGCCTGCCTTATAGCTTCTGTCTGAAAGTGCTTACGGTCTAAGGTAATAAGAAAATTGGATTTACTTTCCAAGGCACTAACAAGCACATGACGGTCCTTTAAAGCAATAACATCATCATACTGGTTTAGCTTTTCTTTAGCTGGCGGTTTAATAATCTCTGGATCAAGATTGCCTATTTCTTTGTAGAAGCGTAGGAGAGACTCAGGGGATAACTTCTTGCGAATATTTCTCTGAGCTTCTAAGAGAATTTTTCGGGTTGTAGCAGCAGAAAAGCACAGTCCTCTGCAAACTGTCAAAACTAAAGAAGAACCACCACTGGCAGACCCTGCAGCGGCAACAAAAATAGAGGCATCCAGAAGAACTTTCTTCTTTCTATCGGCCATATCAAAGTTTCCCTTCAGTAAGAAGCCTCTTTACAGTTCTGGCCGTTTCCTGATCTATCTTATCATCTTGTAGAAACTGGGAAATTTCTTTGTCAGTGTATTCCCTCAGCTCTTCCTCACCAACTTCTCGTACCATGGCAGGGACAATCTCTATTTTGTTTCCTCTTAAAGCAAGGCTTAAAATAGTATTGGCATCTATTCCAAGCTTTTTGCGAAACTCTATCGGAATAGTGATTTGTCCCCTGGATAATGGCCTGACAAGTTTAGTCATAAGCTTTTCCCGCTCAACCAATTTGAACGCCTCCTTTTTTGATGATTATCAGTAATACATATTTATTGTAATACGGAAATACTATTTGTCAATAATCAAGATTTTAATTATACCCCCATACCCTAAGGCGGCACTCAGTATTACCGGCAAACGAGAGAACATTTTTTTTAACAAGAAGATACCAAAGAACCTGCTTTTTAACATTGATGTTGAAAATGGGATGAAATCATTTAAGGGGTTTTTATAACTTAATACCTTTTTGGTTGATACCTGCAATGGCCTGCTTGCAAAAGCGGGGAATATCTTTTGCAATACTGTCCTGTCGTTCTGCAATAGATAATTAAAGTAATGTTTCTAAAGTAGTTATAGCTCTTAATTATACTAAACATATTAAATCACTGTCGTTTTAAAAACAACTCTTTACATTGGGTAGTTATAACCTTTCAAAAATACGCTAAAACTCTTCATCACACAAAAGTTTTAGTATAAAAATAAGATTAAATATTACCAAAAGTGATAGGAAAAAGATTTCGGAGCATTTTAATCCCAATATTCTGAAAGCATTCAAAGAAGTATCCTCACAATTTGAAGGCATTTATAATTCCTATCGAATTTAAAAAGCAAAGCTGCAGCTAAATGGATTACCTGATGCGCATCTGGTTCTTGCCATTTTCTTTTGCTTCATGCATTGCTTCATCTGACCTTTTAAGAATT
>CAYNMO010000332.1:0-2401 GCA_964398155.1 uncultured Actinomycetota bacterium
CCGAGCTAATGGTATGTTTTTCTTATATTTTGAATTTAACCTCAAAACCTGCAGCTAAAA
The DNA here is from genome assembly GCA_964398155.1 of uncultured Actinomycetota bacterium. Lineage (GTDB taxonomy): Bacteria > Actinomycetota > Humimicrobiia > Humimicrobiales > Humimicrobiaceae > JAMDDL01. The sequence goes on from CAYNMO010000332.1 coordinate 61, forward strand.
CTTTTTATTTTTTTATTGCATTTTGGTACGGCAATAGATAAAACTCTGGTAATTATAAACAAAGGTGCGGTTTTTCTTATAGAACCTTTACTAGAAACAAAATAGCTAAAACCGTTCTCAAAAGAGAACCGCCCTATTATTATTTTTTCATGCGGGCCTGCAGCTCCTGAAAGGTCGGGTATGGGGCAATTGATTTATCTCTCAGCAGCATCCAGTCCAGGCTGTTAAATAAATTATATACAAAACGGAAGTCTGCTAAAAGCTCTTCATCTTTAATAGAGGGATCCTTACACTCTTCACGCACACAATCAAACAATTCGTTAACGCTGTGATTGCCATCAATATACTTTAAGATAAACTTAGTGTAGCGGCGAGGCTTGAATTTTATCTTCATTCCCTGTGGATGAGTAACAATAGCGAGCTGACCTGGATTCTTGTCAATCATATCAAACAAATCTCCCGCAGGTGTTAAAAAATAAGGAACGTTACTTAGGTCATCTAAAGATGCAATTGTGTCTTTCCTGTTTGAAACATAGAAAATATGTTTCAAAACATTTCCAACTATAAGCTCAGCAATTGCCTGCTGCGTCCTGATATCATATTTCCTGATTCTCTCAAGCAGGGCTGGATCATTAATATACTCATCGGGTTTTAACATATGCCTCACTTCAGGAATAGTAAATTCCACAAAATTAAGCCCCGCATTATCTATAAATTCATACATTTCAGGAATAGAATAAGGGTTGTCCTGCTTGTTCAGGAAGAGATCATAAATCCCGATATCTCCATCTGTTTTATGGTCAGATAATAATTCGCCTGCCCTTTGAAACCAGTTTGTCTTAGGGAGGCTGCCCAATACGATCTTTGTATTTTCAACCTCTTTTACGCGGTCAGGCTCATCTCCATTAACAAGACGCATCAATTCCTGGATTTGATAAACACCAGTTCTTCCATAACGCCCATATATCATAATACTGATTCCTGCAGCCTGTTCTTTTAAAACAGACTTAAGCGCAAGCAACCCTTCTGACGGGTTTTTTAAGTGATGAAGCACTCCTGTACAGTTAATATAATCAAACTTTCCTAAGTCCAGGCCGGGAAGATTAAGGAGAGAATCATGAACGTACCTGACATTTGTAAAACCACGTATATCGGCTCTCTTCCTGGCGATTGCCATGCTTGCCTGGCTGATATCCATGCAGACAATTTCTGCATCTTTTTTACCTCTAAGCTGTTCACCTATATATACAAGAGCATCACCGGTTCCGCATCCGGCAATAAGAACACGAAATCCTTTCTCAAAATCCTGCTTTCCTTTGAAGAGGTAGTGGCTGAGCTGCCCTAAATATTCTCCGAAACAGGGCAATAGTCTTTTATACTCATCTTCCGGGTCTCTTAAAGGATAAGGATAGTCTTCGTATTGGTTCCTGACGCTCTCTATATAATTTTCCATTTTCTAAAAAAGTAAAAAAGGGGACGCTTCTCTTTTAAGCACGCTTTTAGCTATTTAATTAGTTCCTGGTGAATAACTACCAAAATGACCTAATTGAAAATATTTTAAGCCTAATTTAAATAAATAATTCACTAAAAACTTAAGTTAATCACCAGTAACCAATAGGCAGCATATGCCGCTCGTAATATCATAAACCTTTAAGGTCTGTCTGCCAGGTATCGTTGCTGCCAGACATTATCGCTGCTGCCGTTACGCTAATATCAGTACTGACACCTGATTCAGATAGGGCCTCCAGCACCGCCGTTTCCGCCATTTACGCCGCTGCCGCCTACGACTCCGCTGCCGCCAAGAACTCCGCTGCCTCCAGCTCCTCCGTTTCCGGCATTTCCGCCAACGACTCCGCTGCCGCCAACGCCGCCATTACCGCCAACGCCGCCGCTGCCGAAAAATAAATCGTTTTGTAATATCTCCACTTTACCACCCGATATTTGCTCCAACTCTTCATCATCTATGGATTCTATTTTTTCGTCCTGCTCCATATTAATCACCTTCCTCTTTTATTATTAATGTTAAAAAATTTATTGCCTATTTTTAGTAATGCTATTAAAAACATTTTACATGATATATATTATAATTAAATTAAAATAATTATATTATATCCAGCCTTATTTTCAAAGAAGGTCCGTAATAGAAATATCAATTGCCAAAATTACAGGAAAACATAATTAAGTGCTGTGTGACCCGGTTAAAGATTCTGACATATATATTTGTAATAATTAATATCTGAAGTAATCCTATGCCCAAGCATAACTTTATCAACTTTAAATAAAAACTGCAGATAAATTAACATCTTCTTCAAGGAAGGACTCACAAGAACTCACTTTTAAA
>CAYNMO010000333.1:0-2386 GCA_964398155.1 uncultured Actinomycetota bacterium
CAAGGATCATGCTGGTCAGTATCCTGGTGTCATAGTCTGCAACCTTGCCAAAATACCCAACCTCGATACTTTCAAGGTTTCCTTCAAAAGCTCCTGCAAAAAGCGCTCCCATGTTCCCACAAAGCTCGTAAAATGGTGTGATTGCCTCCATAAGCTCAGTACTTGCAGAAGGGAAATTCACTGCAAAAGTTGCCGGTCTTCCTGAAAGAACCGCATCAACCTGTTCTGCAATCATCATGCCTGCCCTGTCCTGGGCCTCGTCAGTTGATGCCCCAAGATGAGGAGTACAGACGATACTGTCAAGCTCAAACAGCGGAGAAGCCTGGCAAGGTTCACTTTCAAATACATCAAGTCCTGCGCCCCCGACCTGGCCGGCTTTTATTGCATCTGCAAGGTCACTTTCATTTATTATGCCTCCTCTGGCGGAATTAATAATTACCACGCCTTTTTTCATTTTGGCAAACTCTTTCTTGTCAAACAGCCCAAGCGTGTCTTTGTTTTTTGGAAGATGTATGGTAATAAAATCTGCGACTTTATAAACATCTTCAATCTTGTTTGCTCTTTCAATTCCAAGAGATACAAACTTCTCGTCTGCAGTAAAAGGATCAAAGGCTATTACCCGCATCCCAAGGCCTATTGCTTTTTTTGCCACCAGATAGCCGATTTTTCCAAATCCCACAACGCCAAGGGTTTTGCCTTCTATTTCCATGCCTTTAAACTTGGATTTTTCCCACTTTCCGGCTTTTGTCGAATAGTCTGCTACAGTTATTTTCCTTGCAAGCGACAACATGAGTCCGATTGCATGCTCTGCAACAGATACACTGTTGCTCCCTGGCGCATTGACAACCACAATACCTTTTTTTGTCGCAGCTTTTACATCCACATTGTCTACTCCAACACCTGCCCTGCCTATAACTTCAAGGTTTTCAGAGGCTTCAATTATCTCAGAAGTCATTTTCGTCGCACTTCTGATAATTATGGCATTGTAATTCTTTATTTCTTTTTTAAGTTCCTCCGGCGGTAATCCTTTTTTCAAATCAACAATGTATTTGCCCTCAAGCATTTTTTTTGCATTTTCGGAAATGCCATCAGTAACTATTATTTTTTTCTTCATTTTTTATAACCATTCCTTTCAGGGCACAAAATAATAATGAAAAGTTTTTCTTTAAAGCCTGATTACCCTCTTAAGCTTTCTGGCTCATGTAATTGTTATCCCAAAATGTCTTCTGCGCCTCAACAACGCCTGCGCCCAGTTCAAATTTCCAGCCCTGCTCTTTGAGAGCAAATTCAAGAGCAGTTATTGCGACAAGCACATCAAATATCCCAACATAGCCCAGATGGCCTATCCTGAAAATAAGACCCGTAAGTTTTCCCTGGCCACCGGCTATGGTTACTCCGTATTTTACCCTCATGGTCTTGGTCAGAACTTTTCCATCAATGCCTTCCGGTACTTTTAGCGACGTAACAGACACTCCGCGGCTCGCAGGATCATTAACCAGGCATTCCAGTCCCAGTTTTTCGCAGGCTTTCTGTACAGCCAGTGCATTTATTTTATGCCTTTCATATACAGCTTCCCTGCCTTCTTCAAAAAACATGTCAAGAGCTTTGTTCATGGCAACTATTATTGAAATACCGGGTGTCCATGGTGTTTGCGGCGGATTCTTGTCCACATATTTTTTTGCTGCAACAAGGTCAAAATAAAACTTTGGAATATTGGATTTCTCAATCTGCTGCCATGCCCTCTGGCTTATGCTCATAAATGCTGCGCCTGAGGGAGCGCTGATAGCTTTCTGTGAACCGCCACATACTATGTCAAGTCCCCAGCCATCAACTTTAAGATCTGAGGCGCCTATCCCGCTGATTGCGTCAACAATAAACAATGCTGTATAATTCTTCATTATTTTGCTTACAGCTTCAATATCATTTAAAACACCTGTTGAAGTCTCGCTCTGCTGTATCATGACACCTTTTATGTCCGGATTTTCCTCGAGTAATTTCTTTATATCCTCAGGATTTGCTGCCTGGCCCCATTCATAATCAAGAGAAATTACTTTTAATCCGAAAATATTGCTTAGTTTTTTAAACCGTTCCCCAAAATTACCCGTATTTACAACAAGAACTTTATCTCCCAGACAAAATGCATTGGTAACGGCAGCTTCCATCGCTCCGGTCCCGGAAGAAGTCAGCACTATGACATCACCGGAAGTCTGCATAAATTTTTTAAGCTTGTCGGTGACTTCAGTAAAAATCTTTGAAAATTCAGGTGAGCGATGATGCATCAGAGGCCTGCCGTGTTCTATCAGGACTTCATTGGAAATCGGAACCGGTCCCGGTGTCATGATATAATTTTTTTTCATATTCTTCCTCCTCTAAATTAATCGATAGT
>CAYNMO010000334.1:0-2366 GCA_964398155.1 uncultured Actinomycetota bacterium
CTGGCCGGAATGTCATATGATTTGTTTGAAGGATGCCCCGACCCGATAGCCGATGGAGACGAAAGCGATGTTTACAGGGAAAAACTAAGCAAAGTGTGCTTTCTTGGTATTCCCTGCTTCGGGGGCGACTATAATGAAGGTATGGTCAGCGCCCGTCCTAAAAGTGTCAAGGCGGCCACACAGGCATTAATCAGGATCGTAAAAGCTTTTCAGTCAATCTGATATAAATATTATCCGGTAACTGCAATTTCCAGGTCTTTTTTTAAAAGGTTGCCCTAATTACCGGGAGTTCAAGTGGCAAAAAGCCTGGCAATTTTTTATGCCGGATGTGGCTTATCTTATTTTATCCCGCACAATGTTATATTGCTGATGATATCAGAAAAAAGAAACAACCCCTTTCCTGATATGTCATAAACTCTGACAATATCTGAAATCTCACCAGGCGTATCACAAATATCCTGTAATATATTATTTTCATGTTTAAAAAAATCAGCATCATATTTTATCGTGTTATCATCTTCAAAAATTGATGCATAAAATATTCCGGATTCAACAAGGTCCTGGAAAAAATGGGTCCCGAAAGACAATTCTGGCAAATAGCCTGCTTCCTTATATGATACTTCACAGACAACTTTTATGTTGCTGATTTCTGCGAAAGATACTGTAATGCCCAGCTCTGGAGATGTAGTTCCTATTCGGCCCGGCGCCAGGAGCATTATATTTTTTCCTGTGGATTTATAATACTTGTTAATTCTTCCTATGATTCTTGCGATTTCATATTTTTTCTTATAAGGAAACTGATAATAGCCTGCAGGGTCGATCTGTATGATTATATCTATAGGCTGGCTTACTGCGCCACCCATTGTACCTCCTGATAATTTAAAAAATATTTTTTCATCTTTTAGGTTAGGAATCATTACCTTTGCGCCGACTCCCCCGACCTGCAGCGGCCTGCATTGCAGCATGTTGATTAAAAAATCTCCATGTTCTGTAAAGTTGCACGTAAATTCTATGTCTACCGGGTAATTATATTCTTTTTGGATAGCTGACATTATTTGCTTTAAGGCATCAATAAAACCTTCAGTATTTATAAGGCCCTCGCAAGTTGAAAATACAATATCCTGTGGTTTTCCCTGTTCTCTTAATATCTTTTCTGTCTCAAGGTCATGCTCAAGCATTACCTGCCTGTACCAACCGGGCAATTTTATAAACAGCTCAGATAAATTTACAGATGAGAAAATATTTTTTCCCAGATCCAGTACATCAACTTTATGCTGTGAATATCTGTGCCTGCTGCTTACGCTGGTCAGTGGTGTCAAATGTGGTTTGTCCAGGCTGGCTATCCTGGGGTAAGCGCCATCTGTGCGGTCCACGGCCCTTGTCCCCAGCCCCATTACCAGCCTTATCATTCCTGCATTCGGTTTAATATCTTTATGCCACCTATAAGAGTTATACGAATAGCCTACCCCGGCAGCACAAGGCATAAAAACATCACTGAACTTAAATCCTGAAACCCTTTGCACAAGAATGGCCATTTGTTCGTCACTGTTACTTAAGCCTCTTTGAAGGCGGTATTCAAGCGCTGATTCATCCATGGTGCTTGCATATACCTTTTTTAAAGCCATTTCAAATTCCTGAAGCCTTTCGTCAAGGCTGCCCCTGTTTACACAGAAAACAGATTCATATTTTCCTGCAAAGGCATTCTCAAAACTATCTTCAAGAAGGCTGCTTGAACGGACAATGATGGGACTCTGTCCATAGTATTCGAGCATCCTCCTGAATTGCTCCTTTATCGGATCGGGAAAAATCCCGTTCAATATTTTTTGTTCCAGCATTTTTGAAGCTGAAAAATATTCTGCCTCATTTTTTTGGGCAAGCCTTAGCTTCCAGCAGTTGTTTTGTACAATATAAGTATAATAGACATCTGTTCCGATATAAAAAGAGTCATGCGGCTCAAGCCTTGAAAAAGCCCCGGGTATAATATTTTCAATTATTTTTCTTGAAAGCAGCATTCCGGTGGCTTTTCCACCGATTTTTCCTGATCCAACCATTCTTTCTTTGATGGCAATCAGGTCTTTTACTGTGAAATTAGCAATAACCAGGTCAGAGAGTTTCTTTTCTTTGCCTATAAGCCTCTCGCACATTTCTTTAACCGTATCCGGTCCGCAATTATCAAAATTTATTTTGGCATAGAGAAAAAACCTGTCCCAGTTATCCAGGTTTTGATCAGCAAACACACTCGATTTTTTTTCAATAAGAGCATAAAACCTGCTTATGCTTAATCCGCCGGTCAGAGCCGTAAAATCAGTTGAATTATCCTTTTCGAATCTGTGAGGTAAAAACATGCTGTTGGAATATCTTTTCCA
>CAYNMO010000335.1:0-2363 GCA_964398155.1 uncultured Actinomycetota bacterium
CATTTTTCATTGCTGATTTTTCATAAGTTAAAAATGTAGGATGAGGAATTACAATATTTTTACCTTTTTCAAGTATGGCATCGCAAACCATCTCTATTATCTGGTCTGTGCCGTTGCCAAATATTATCGTATCCTGCGCTACATTTAATTTCAGGCCCAGCTTCTTTCTAAGCAGCCTGCAATAGCTGTCCGGATAATAATTAATGTCAGAAAGACCTCTTTTAAAATACTCTATAACTTTTGGAGATGGACCAAAAATATTTTCATTGGATGCCAGCTTGTAGACTTCCTTCAGGTTATATTTTTCTTTAATGTCTTACATTGTGCCGCCTGGAACATATTCCGGCAGACTTGCAATACAGGGCTTTATTTTTATTTTTGTCATAATCTTATTATTTTAATTTTTATTATTAACAGGTACTGCTGATATTTTTTGGTTTTTTTGATGATTAAATTTTATATAAATACGATAATGCAGTAAAAAAGCTGTCGGAAATTAATCATCAATCAGGTCTAAACCTGATTTTGACCGAGTTTTTATGCGCTAACAAATTCTCGCTGTCTGCCATGGCCTCAATAAACTTTCTCTCTCTGTTGAGTGCATCAAAGCTATAGAAAGTTACTCCGCTTTTTTTAAAAAAGTCATACACTCCAAGAGGCGAAGAAAATACTGATGTTCCGTTTGTCGGGATAACATGATTAGCTCCTCCGATATAATCTCCTACTGCAACAGGTGAATAATCGCCAAGAAAAACAGAGCCTGCATTCTTTATGCTTTCCAGAGTTTTCTGGGGATTGCTGGTCATTATTTCCAGATGCTCAGGTGCGATTTCGTTTGATATTTTTATTATTAAATCAATACTGTCATTATAAATTATTTTGCAGTTTGTACTTAGAGATTTAAGTATTACGTCAATATTAACCCTGCTGCCGTATTCAGATTTTAAAAATTCTATTTCCTCGTATATTCTTATTATCGTTTCATCTGCAATATCAATATTATCAGTAAGAAGAACACTCTTTGCATCAGGATCGTGCTCTGCCTGTGATAAAAGATCTGCTGCTATATAAGAAGGATTTGCTGTACTGTCCGCAATAATAACAATTTCGCTTGGGCCTGCAAGACTGTCTATGCCAACAGCACCGTATACCATTTTTTTTGCAGCAGTAACATATATGTTCCCCGGACCTACAATTTTGGATACTTTCTTTACTTTTTGCCCGCCATAAGCCATTAAAGCTATTGCCTGAGCGCCACCTGTTTTATACACTTCTTTAATGTTTAAGAATTTAAAAAGATACAAAAGAAGATTATTGAGGCTGCCGTCTTTTAACGAAGGAGTGCAGACAACTATTTCTTTTACTCCGGCAACCTGAGCAGGAATAACTGTCATAAGAACAGAAGAAGGATAAACATATCTTCCACCCGGAATATATACGCACACTCTTTCAATAGCTGAGGATATCTGGCCTAGTTTGCGCCCTGTTTCGGGCTCAATATACCATGTCTTTGGCTCGTTTGTCAGCTGCTGCTCATGAAACAGTCTGATATTTGAATAACTTTTATGGATGGCATCTACGAGTTCGAAATTATTTAACCTTATGTATTCATAACCTTTTTCTATTTCGTTTGAGGAAAGCGTGGCAGCATCCCAGTTATTAAAAGATACTTTATCAAAATCTAACACATATCTTAGTACAGCTTCTTCGCCATTTTTCCTGACATCTTTTACTATGCCTTCCACGCTTTTGAGCGCCTGCTCATCAATATCAAAATTACTCTTATATATTACCCGAGCGCTTTCTATATCTGCGACCTTGATAACTTTTAATATATTTAAATTCATAAGGCTGCCCGCCTGAAGGGTTTAATACATTTTCGATATTTATTATTTAGTTTGTCGATACTTCCGATATTTAAAGATTTCACCATGATAATATATTAAAAATACATAAATATAACAATAATTATTTTATCAGCGATTTTAACAATGAATAACGGGTTTGCAAAAAAAATAAAATTGTATCTGCCCCACCCTTGCGTTTCCAATATATCAGGCGTTTTTATTATTGGTAATTATCTTTTTATCGAACACAAAACAGTGATCTTGTAATTAATAGGTTTGCCATTCTTTCCAAAATTATGTAGGATTTTTAATATAAAGATATTTATTATTGAATTTGACTCTAAAGAATAAGTTTGTTTGTTAAACCATTATTTAAAGCATAGAAGACTGAAATGGTGGAAAAATAAAAAGATTACTTTTACATACCTGCTGTGCAACATGCGCCGGATATCCTTATTATCTTTTATCGGAAGAATATGAGGTGTTTTTGTATTTCTATAATCCCAACATATTCCC
>CAYNMO010000336.1:0-2323 GCA_964398155.1 uncultured Actinomycetota bacterium
TTATTATATAATATGCAAATTTATCCCCCTGTTTTGCAGCATCGGCAATCACCTCAACAGTCAGCCTTTCAAAATCTCCTGCAATAACGGAAGTCAGTGATGTTATTATTCCACTTTCAACACCTTCCCTTGCGCGCCTTATTATGCCCGGACCGGATGCAATTGCTTCCAGGCATCCCCTGTTGCCGCAATTGCATAACGGGCCGTCTTCCGCAACTGTTATATGGCCCAGTTCGCCTGCAAGACCAGTACTGCTTCTGTAGACCTTTCCATTTACATATATCCCTACGCCGATACCTTTGCCCAAACTGACAAATAAAAAATTGTCAAAGCCTTTTGCAGTTCCAAAATGCTTTTCTGCAATTGCCATGCACCTTACGCTGTCATCGACAAACACAGGCAAACCTGTCTCGGCTTCCATAAAGCTTCTTACAGGAAAGTCATTCAAGCCGCCTATGTTAGGGCAATAAATGCTTTTGCCTTCATTGTAGTCAATTATACCGGAAATGCTCATCCCGATACCTAAAATAGTGGAATCGTCAATATCCACACTATTTTTGACTTTTGAAATCAGCGCAGTCACTTTTTCAGTTAAAAGTGTGCCGTCTGAGCTGAAATTATTTTTCTCTTTAAGCTGGCTGATAACATCTCCGGCCATATCTGTGATGACAGCTCTTATATTGTTTCCCCCTACATCAATACCAATTACATGTCCGATCTTTTTATTTATAATGTAAAGTTTGGGCTTCCTGCCGCCGCTTGAAAAATCCTCACCTGACAGGGCAATGACTTTATCTGAAAAATAAAGCTCGTTTACCAGCTTTGAAACAGTCGTCAGGTTAACATCAAGATTTTTTGCCAGCCCAAGCTTGGTTGCGGACCCATTACTCCTTATAATGTTTAAAATTCGCAGCTTTAAATCTTTTGAAAAGCCTTGTTCTTCTGTTATGGTATCTTTGTTCATGCGCTAATTTATCTGATTTCTCAATTTCCAAACTGCCCAATTCTGTAATTGCCCAGTTACTCTTCTGCTCAATTTTTCAACTTTTACTTTTTTATTCTTTTTACTTTTTTAATTTCTCAATTGCCCTTTTGTGAAAAGATCTTGCCATCTGTATGATTTCTTCATTTTGCTGAGCTGATATTACCGGCTCCTTGTTTTCTGCAATTATTTTGCCTGCAACTTCATTTGCTGTTTGCTGCATGGTTTTGCCCCCCATGGCTTGCCATGTACTCCAGTTGTTCCTGTCAGTTATCTGAGGTATCCAGAAATTTTTCCTGACATAATCCGACGTTTCCTTAAAAGTCAGGAAATGTGCACTTTTCGGCCCGACCTTTTTTAAAAGGTCAACAGAAAGTGATGCATCGTCAACCTCTATCCCTTTAAGCATCCTGAATGTCGCGCCCATTATTTCATTATCTATGACACACTGCTCATAGCTTGCTGTCAGCATCATTTCCATCATGCCAAAAGACAGATGGATAAAATTTGTGCCTGCCAATGCATTGCTTAAAACCTGCATTGCGCGCTCATAACCCGCCTGGGCATCTGGCAGCTTTGCATCTATGCCTGTTCCGCCCTGGAAAGGCAGCTTGTAGTAGTGCGCAACCTGGGCGGTTGCACAATGAAGCAGGTTTGTTTCCGGAGCTGCGCCCACATAACCGCCGGTTGACATATCCATGAGTCCTGAAGCTATGGAATAAATACAGGGAGCTCCGGGTTTGACAAGCTGGGCCAAAACTATTCCGGCAAGTACATTTGCATTCTGTTCCACAAGGGTGCCGGCAATTGGTGCAGGCGTGGTCCCGCCAATCATGGAATCGACTTCAACATAAACAGGGATATTATTTATTGCACATTCCATTAAAACTTCACTGTTTACTCTTTCGTGCTGTAGCGGGCTAACCATACACACGACTTCGGTAAACATCGGATTTTTTCTAACCGCATCTTCGCTGCCCTGGACAACTGCGGCCATCCTGATTTGGTCAAGAACTCCGTCCGCTCCGGTCTGTGACTGGGAATAATAATTTCTCGTAGTGTAGGGGAATGTTCCCGCAAAAAGCATCCTGTCAACTCCATACTCTTCAAGGTCGGACGGGATTACTATTGCATGCATTATATGCAGGTGTTCAAGCTTATCAAGAAGGATTGTAAACCTGATAAGATCGTCAAATACTGCCGGTCTGTGATTTCCCTCAAGATCAAGGACATTAAGCGCTGAAGAACCCCCAATGGTATATACCCTCTCCGGGTCGACCTTGATATCTGTGGATTCATTTTTGCCGTATAGTGTAAATACTGAAGGAGCAGTGGATAATG
>CAYNMO010000337.1:0-2312 GCA_964398155.1 uncultured Actinomycetota bacterium
CAGGACCTTGGAAAAGAAAAAATAGTAGAGTACAAGGAAGGTTCACACCCCAAAGCCATTGATAAAGACAAATGTCCGGAATGCGGGAAAGATGTAAAGGAAGATTTTAATCTCTGCCCATATTGCGGTTACAAGCTAAAATTGTAAAGTATAAAAATGTTTAAAAAAGGCAGCCTTCATAAGAACGAAAAAAATCTTTATAAAGATATAAAAAGTCTTTTTAAGGGGAAAAAAGGGCTGAAATTATTTAGATTATTCTCAAGTATTGTTGTACTGTCTGGATTTCTGATGATGCAGACATCATGCTGTTTTTCTTTTAATTTAAACTCATCTCCAAGCACAGAAGAGCAGCAATTCTGGGAAGAGACCTCTACCGACCAGCCGGAAACTGCTCAAACCTCTGCCGAACAGTCTGAAGAGCTAATCAAACCTGACCTTGCAGTATTAAGCAAGCTTAAGATATCTGGCCAGGCAATAGATGTTAAAGCCTACGGCGGGTATGCATATCTGACAAATGACCTTGGGATTCTTTATGTCATTGATGTCAGAGACAAGCAAAATCCTGCTGTTGTCGGTAAAATAAGCGGCCTGAATGCTGCAAATATTGTCATGCTTCAGGGTGATTATGCCTATATTTCTTACACTGAATGGATAAACCCAAACACTGATTCTGAAAGCACAGGACAGGACAGCCAGGGCAGTACAATTGATATTTACAGCAAGTGCGGTTTTAAAATAATCGATATAAGGGATAAGAAAAATCCAAAGCTTACAGGCGATTATGTCTCCGGTGATAGTGAGAAGAAGTCTGTCCAGGGACTTGTAATCGATGGCAATTATGCATATTTGAATTCCACTGTGATGTTTGGGGATTACGAGGAAAGTTCTCTGGAGATAATAGACATTAAAGACAAGGCCAGCCCGCTGCTTGCGGGTTCCTGCCAGATTGAGGGCCAGCCTAACGGGCTTTTTGTACAGGGCGATTATGCCTATGCCAATAATTCATATTATGATTACGAGAAAAATGACTACACAGGGAAAAGCAGTTTTTTTGTAATAAATATAAAAGATAAAAAAAATCCGGTCGTTGCAGGCAGTTGTGAAGTTCCAGCAAACTCATGGTCAGTATATGCCAAAGATGGCTTTGCATACCTTACCAGCAGCACCTTTGACGATGAAACACAGCAATACCTCAACAGTTTTATGCAGGTTCTTGATATAAGCAGTCCGGAAAATCCAAGTCTGGCAGGTAAATGCAGCATCCCGGGCGGAGCTTGGGAACTCGACATGAAGAACGATTTTCTTTTTGTTTCAAACAACGAGGGCGGAATCCTGGCAGTGGATATAAGTGACAGCACCAGTCCGGCAGTTGTGGCCAATTTAAACACAGGCGGCAATTCTTATGATATTGCCATAAGCGGTGACTTTGGTTATATAGCTGATGGATTTGCGGGCCTTGCAATAATTACCCTTCAGAAAACGGCCCCGGGCGAAGGGATGACTTTAGACGAATCTGCAGGTTTGGGGAATAAGCCGCCTGTAGCTGTTATTGCTGTATCCGGGGACAAACTGCAAAAAGATGTTTATATTAACGAAAACCCTGTTTTTTTTACTGCTGCTGACTCATATGATCCCGAAGGCAGGGAACTAACATATACATGGACCCTTGATACAGTGAAGCTGGCTGATGAGGGCGCTTTTTTTAAAGACAGTGCCTCCAAGACACAGTTTGCAATTTCGGAAAAATCCCAGGAGCTTGCCTGCACTTTTGACAATCCCGGAGAATATGAGATCTCACTGACTGTTTCAGATGGTGAATTTACTGACCAGGAAAATGTGACAGTTACCGTAAAAAAGCAGGATTTGGCTGTAAACCTGATTAAAAAACATGTCTTTGATGTAAGGATAGAGGTCATTCTTAAAAATAACAGCAATGTGACATTAAAAGATCTCGAATGCTATTTAAGGACTCCACAGGCTTTTTTTCCTTTCCAGAAAATCAATAATGTAAAAGCAAGCATTGCTGATGTGGACCAGGTTTTTGATGATTCAGGCAATATGCTTACCCATTTTATATTTGACAAGTCAGTCAAAGTCGGCCCAAGCCAGCAGTATAAGGCAAGCATTACAAGTACCGTTACGATGTATGAATATGATTTCAAAACAATCAGCTCAGAAAGCAAGCTATATGAACCGGACGACGAGGACCTGAGTCTTTATACAGGGGATGACCTTTTTATAGATATTTACAGTGATGCAATTATAAGTGCAGCCAAAAAAGCAACCGGCACTGAAACGGACCCGGTGTTAAA
>CAYNMO010000338.1:0-2301 GCA_964398155.1 uncultured Actinomycetota bacterium
GAATATTGCCCGCTATATCTATACATCACTCAGATCAAATTCGCTGTATATTCCGTTCAAATCAGGACTTTGAAGATCAAATTTTTCCTGTTTTAGCTTTTCAAATGCGTCCTTTATTATTTTTATCATTTCCAGTATCAAATCTCTTGCCTTGTCAGATCTGTAATCTGTCTTTAGGTTTTCTTTTGAGATATTTGAGGCAGACAAATCAAGTCTGGAAAAAACACTGTCAATAATCCTTTCAGTCCTTGCGGCATTTAAATTCCTGCCCTGCCTTACAGACTCAAGAATATCTTTAAGCTCAGTTTTTATAATTAAATCATATTCATATAACACTGTCCCAAGCGGACTCTTTGGTTTTTCAGTTTTTGGCTTGCCAAACATTATTAATCTCCCTGAATATAAGTTTAAAATTAAAGTTTTTAAGAAGCTGTATCTAAAAAATTATTATGATAATAATAAATTATAATAATAACATTTAATTTAATATTTAACTCTCCTTCTTATATTTTCATTTTTGTAGTAAATTAAACACGTATTTTTTTGATTATAAAAACTAAAATTAATAAACTCATCGGAGGGTTTACTATGACCATATATGGTATGATTTTTATCAGTCTGGCGCTTTTTTTCTATACAGTAGGAGTATGGAGCGAAAAAATACAAAAGAGACTTAAGAACTGGCACATGATTCTTTTTTGGATAGGAGTAGTTTGTGATACTGTCGGCACAAGTCTGATGATTAAAGTAGGCGGAAGCGGACTTAAATTTGATATTCATGGAATAACTGGTGTGCTTGCAATAGTTTTGATGCTCCTCCATGCAGTCTGGGCAACTGTTGTTTTAGTAAAAAAGAATGAGAAAATGATACTCAGTTTTCATAAATTCAGCATCATCGTGTGGATAATATGGTTAATTCCATATCTGTCAGGTTTAATTTTTGGTGTCACGATGTAATAATTCTTGTTGTCACGATGTAATAATTTTTGGTGTCGCGATTTAATAATAACAATGACTTTTTGAAGGGTGAGTAAAATTTCTCACCCACAGCATTTGGCATTAAGATAATAATTATTTACAATATTTCTATTTCGGGCTCAATAGTAAGTTCAGCTTTAATTGACTCTGCAACAAGACTGTACTTTCCTGCAGACTTTAGCGCACTTTTTATTCTTTCTTCTGTTGTGTCTTTTGCAGTTATTTTGATTTTTAGCAAAATCCCACTAAAAACAGAAGTCTTGTCTATATTCTCGAGCACTTTTCCTATAGCTTCAATTTTTAGTGAAATAATATTGATTTTAAACCTCTCGCACGCCCATATAAACATCATAAAGTAGCAGGTATTTATTGCTGCCATAAATGAATCTTCGGGCGTTAAAACATCTGCGATTCCGTGCATTGAAGGAGGGGCAGAAAAATCCAGTTCAACTCCGTTTTCCATCTTAATATGGCCTTTGTGTTCACCAAGCCATTCAGTACTGTTTGTGTAAGTGTAAATCATGATAATTTAATGTGTCCTTTTCTGTAAATTCTTCCTTTAATTGAAAACTATTTGTTATTTTCCTTAAGTATTTCGTCTACTTTGCTGGATAGGGCGTCTGCAACTGCCAGGGTTATCCTTTTTTCATCATCATTTAAAATGTTCCTGTTTATTATGTCATCACTCACTTTTATGAAATCCCTGATATTAATCGAACAGGCAACTTCCCCGGAATATTTTTCAGTTGCTCTCTTCGCGCACAATTTTTCACATCCGTCAACAGTAATTACCGGATGATTTTGTGCGAACATCCGGTCGCCTTCTCCACCTGCAATAAATAGCGGAAGGCAGATCGTTGTTGTGTCAAAAGGCTTTCTGTGATGCAGAACCTCAAGTGTTGCAAGCCTTGATATCGTTCCTTCAGGATAGTCTTCTCCACTGCAGGAAACAATGCCTACTTTACTTAAGCTTTTTTCATTTTCTTCCATTCGCGATAATCCTTATGTTTTATTTAATTTCATTTTCTTCTATATGCAATAATCTTCACGATTTATTTATTATCATTTTCTTTCATAAGGAGGAATCCTCAAGTTTTTATTTATTTTCATTTTATAAAATGCAATTCCTGCTCTTTGTGATTTTATTTGAATCCTTAACCTGATTTTCCCTGTTATTTTTCCCTATTATCCCAATTGCCTGTTTTACCGGCAATTGTTAAAAACACTATTTTTCGTCTTCTTGTAAAATCTCGTCAATATCACCGATAATTTTTTTTGAGATGGTTTTTACAAGAGCCCTTCCGCTATCCCCGATATCAATCA
>CAYNMO010000339.1:0-2301 GCA_964398155.1 uncultured Actinomycetota bacterium
CTGTAACTGAAGAAACAAAAGAAAATACAGAAAACAAATAAGTATTGCATTAATCATAATTAAGTACTATTATAAATTGTTTTAGAGAATTAATATTGATAGTTTATTGTTGCATGGAAAAATAGCTGGCAGTTTTAAAATAATAAGAAACATACTCTTTAGTATTTACACCCGGGTCTGATCTTTATGCTGATAAACTTCCTTCTCTAAAAAATGATTAATAAATTTTGACGGGAAAATGAAAAATAATGGAAATTCGTAATATTGCAATTATAGCTCATGTTGATCATGGGAAAACCACTTTGGTTGATTCTTTGCTGCGTCAGTCAAAAACACATTTAAATAAGGACATGGTTGATACAACCTGCATTATGGACAGTAACGACCTTGAGCGGGAACGTGGCATAACAATTTTTTCAAAAAATGCTTCTGTTGTATGGAAAGGGATAAAAATTAATATAATCGATACCCCTGGCCATGCAGATTTTAGTGGAGAAGTAGAGAGAGTTTTAAAAATGGCTGACGGATCGCTTCTTCTTGTTGATGCAAAAGAAGGCCCTATGCCTCAGACAAGGTTTGTTTTAAAAAAAGCACTTGAATTAAAACATAAAATAATAGTAGTTATCAATAAAATTGACAAACCTAACGCAGATATTGATTCTGCGCTAAACAGAACTTTTGATCTTTTTATTGATTTGGGTGCAGACGAGAAAACTGCAAATTTCCCGGTAATATATGCTTCGTCCAAATTTGGTAAAGCAGGTCTTGAACCGGATTTAAAACACATGAAAGATGTAACACCCCTGTTTGATGAAGTTATAAAATATATTTCAAAACCGAGCGGGGATCCTGAGCTTCCTTTGCAAATTCTGGTTACGTCAATTAACTGGGATAATTACAGGGGGAGAATAGCCAGAGGTAGAATATCCAATGGAAGAATTACTGCTGGTCAGGAAGTAATGCTGATAAACAGGGAAGGCAATATGAAAAAATACAGGCTTACTTCGCTTGTAACTTTCCAGGGGCTTGGACAGATTGAAGTTAAAGAAGCGGAGTGTGGTGAAATTGTTGCTATCGCAGGAATTCCAGACATAATGATAGGAGAAACCATTGCAGATGTTGATAAACCTATTGCACTGCCTGTACTTCAAATCGAAGAGCCAACTGTTAAAATGACTTTTCTGGCAAACACTTCGCCTTTTGCCGGGAGAGAAGGACAATTTACAACTTCAAGGCAAATCAGGGAAAGACTCTACAAAGAACTCGAAAATGATGTTGCTCTAAGGATTGAAGATAATCCTAAAGGCGGTTGGATTGTTTCAGGACGTGGTGAGCTTCATCTTGCCATATTTATAGAAAGACTTCGCCGCGAAGGTTTTGAACTCGAAGTTTCCCAGCCTCAGGTTATAGTAAAAATGGTTGACGGTAAAAAAATGATACCTTATGAGGAGGTATTTATTGAAGTTCCGGAAGAATATTCAGGTTCAGTTATACAAAAATTGGGAAGCCGTTATGGGATTTTAAAAAAGATGGACATAAAAGACGGAATAGTCCACATGGAGTTTATAATACCTACCAGAGGATTATTCGGTTATCGAAGAGATTTTATGACAGATACCCGCGGCATGGGAATAATGAACTCTATATTTTATAAATACATGCACGAAAAAGGTGAATGGAAAGAAAGAGACAGAGGTTCGCTTGTAGCCACAGAAACAGGGATAACCAGACTATATGGTCTCACAAATGTTCAGGACAGGGGAGAGCTTTTTTATGGTCCAAGTGCTAATGTATATAAAGGACAGGTAGTCGGACAGAACTCAAGGAGTATGGATATTTGGGTGAATGTATGTAAAGAGAAAGCATTATCCAATATGCGTTCAAGAGGAGATGGCAGTGCCGATCATTTTAATGTTCCAAGAATTATGGTTTTGGACGATGCCCTTGAATATATAGATGAAAGCGAGCTTGTAGAAGTTACTCCAAAATCTATCAGAATGAGAAAAATAGTTTCCGATGAACTCCAGGAAAAAAGAAGAAAAAGAGGTTTGCCGGAGTAACTTCCGAAATATTATTTGAAAATTCAATTTACCTGGCAAAGCTATATTTTAATTTTAATCAGTTTCTGCTTAACATTTAGACAAAAGGGTCTGATCGAACATATTTTAAGCTTAATTTTGATAAATAATTTGAAAAAAAATAGCTGCTTAGCATGCTGTTTACTATAAATTAATTAATAACTGTCAATACTTAGAAATCAGACTCTTATGTGCAACTAGCAAAAAGGATCTGATTAAACAT
>CAYNMO010000340.1:0-2292 GCA_964398155.1 uncultured Actinomycetota bacterium
TTTAACACCGGGTCCGTTTCAGTGCCGGTTGCTTTTTTGGCTGCACTTATAATTGAAGGACTGTAAATATCTATAAAAAGATCCTCCCCGGTATAAAGCTTTAAGTCCTCATCGTCCGGCTCGTATTGCTTGTTGTCTGAGCTGAGTGTTTTAAAATCATATTCATACATCGTAACGGTACTGGTAATGCTTGCTTTGTATTGCTGTCCCGGGCCGACGCTGACCGACTCGCCATATGTAAAATGTGTAAGCATATTGCCGGAATCATCAAACACCTGGTCGACATCTGTAATGCTTGCTTTTATATTATTGATTTTCTGGAAAGGAAAAAAAGCCTGTGGTGTTCTTAAATAGCATTCGAGGTCTTTTAATGTCACCTTGCTGTTATTCTTAAGGATAACCTCTATTTTTACATCAAAAACATGCTCTTTAATTAAATTTACAGATAAATTTTGCTGCTCTACTGTTACAGTCACGCTCTCCTGGTCAGTAAATTCTCCATCTGAAACAGTCAGTGAAATCTCGTACTCTCCGGGTTTGTCAAAAGTACAGGCAAGCTCCTGGGATTTTTCAGAAATAGCAAACTGAGCCTGGGATGTGCTGTCTTTAAAAAACGCTCCTTCATCTGCCAGTTTTCTTGTGTCGAGGGTCCAGGTATATGTCAGGTCCCTGCCTTCGGGATCATATGAGTCAACAGCAGTGAAAAAAACAGGGTTTTCATTAATATAAACATCTTTTTGCAGTTTATCCCCTGACACTGCAATTACAGCTACAGGCGGCCTGTTCCCCGAACCGGCAGTTTCGTCTATAGTCATTCCATCGCCAGGAACCGTCTTCTGAAGAGTAAGTATTGCAAGGCCAGCAAATCCATCAGCTATATAACCAAAGTCCCCGCTTATTGCAATATCATAAGAATTTCCGCCTGTGCTTAAATTCGCCACAACTGCCGGACTGTTGCTGTCGCTTATGTCTACTGCCAGTATTCCTCCCTCATTGTTTGAAACAAAAAGGAAATCGTCCTTCATATCAAGCTCCCATGCTCCTCCCGGGATGCTGCATTTACCAGCAAGTCTTGGATTTTCGGGACTGCTTATATCAATAACCTGCAGAAAACTATTGAGGTACTGCTGCGCATCACTGTCAAATGTGCTGCTTGAAAGATATGCAAAGCCATCTTTTGCGTATACGGACCATGAATTTGCAGGAACTTCACAGCTGCCTGCAACAACCGGATTTTTTTTATCTTTTATATTTATTACAATAAAGCTGCTTTTCCCGGTATAGTCATCTTTCTGATAATCATAGTATGAGTTATTGGCGTAAGCAAAATCGCCCTTTACAAAAAGCCCATTTGGCTGGCCGTCTATCGGACATAAACCAGAAAGCACCGGGTTGGCTTTGTCTTTAATGTCTATTATCTCCAGTGCACTTTCTTCATAATCTTCAAGCATCACAGTAGAGTTTAAATAAGCATAGTCGCCATCAATTACAAGACCCTGCACAGACTTCTTTTTATCGTCGCCGGAAATATAATCGCCAACAAGCTTTGGATTTTTTCTGTCCTTTATGTCAATTATTTTAAAACCGCACTTACTGTAAATACTGATTGTGCTGCTTTGGTTATCCTGCCCGGTACTTTCAGAGGCTGCATTAGGGTTTATCCATTCAGTATAGGAAATATAAGCATAGTCCCCCTGCAGCATGACAATATTTGCGGCATTCAGGCCGCTTATCTTGCCGACAACCGCAGGATTTTTCTTGTCTCTGACATCAATAATATAAAGGATGCCAAGGTCATTTGTCAGATACGCATACCCGCCCTGGGCCTTAACATCTATTGCCTGGCCCGATATCTTAAGTTTGCTCAATACAGCAAGATCTGGATTGATTAACTCTGTAGACTGTTCAGCAGAGGTTTCTGCAGTATCTGCCTGACCAGAAGTGTCCTCTTCCCAGAATTGCTGTTCTTCCGTGCTTGGAGACGAATTTAAATTAAAGGAAAAACAGCACGATACCTGGAGAATCAGAAATCCAGTCAGTACAACCATACTTAAAAAAATCAATAATATTTTCAGCCTGTTTTTCTTTTTAAAATTCCCCGTTTTATCCATAATAAAACCGATTTTACCCTTAAGAAAACCTTTTTTACTTTTATGAAGGCTGTTTTTTTCAAACATTTTTTACACTTTACAGTTTCAGCTTGTAACCACAATATGGGCAGAGGTTGAAATCTTCCTTTACATCTTTTCCGCAATCCGGACATTTGTCTTTATCAATGACTTTGGGGTGTGA
>CAYNMO010000341.1:0-2279 GCA_964398155.1 uncultured Actinomycetota bacterium
CCGTGGGCGTCGTTGAGCATCTTGAAGCGATCAAGGTTGAACAGGATCAGGGCAAACCAGGCAGCAAAAGAAAATCTATCATTAAATGAAATAATCAGCAGAACCGCTGAGACCAAAACAAGAAGAATCTTTTTTAAATGAATCATTTTTTTTAGAAGTATAAAAAACAGAAATAACTTAAAAAATAATCAGGTTTTTATAACAGCTGTGATCTATTTTTCCATAAAAAATATTAGCGTTTAGGTAATGCTTATATATTTGACAAACCCAATTTAGTATTTACAAACTTATTTATATAAAGACTTACATTTCACAGACTTTGTGTTTTGAATCAAAAAAAACGATGTTAAATATATGCCCTGTTCTATATCCATATATTCTTTCAAAATTACCTACTTCAATAGATTTCAATTTTAAAAAATCCAAAGGTAAGTTTTTAGGGGGAGGAATTTTGGGGTGATCTATTGTTTTGTAATTAAATTTTGTGTCTTTTTTTATATCTCTCCAAATAGATTTTTCCATTCTTTTAAAACAATAAACTAATTTATCTAATTGCTTTGAATTCCAATCTGAAAGAAGACAATTTGTTTCACACAACCACAGAAAGGCTATTTGTGCTTTCAATTCATCGTCAGATAAAGCGTGCTCTTTGACTGGCAGTATATTAGATTTTTTGGGTTTAGGTAATTTATTTTTTGTCACTATTTAGAAGACAATAATTCTTTAAAATAATTCTTCATGGTATCTGTAGATACCTCAGCCGAGCAGGATTCATTGTCGGCAAGGCTGCCCCTTGCTTCTTTCCAGGGTTTTTCTTCATGAGTTAATTCTTCTAAATATTTACCATCATAATCTCCGTAAGTTCCCCAAACTTTATCAAGTATTTCAATTTGTTCAAGTGTGAAATTATCAGAAATTTTTTCCGGTTCATCAGGAATACTGTCACAGCCATATTTTGAATACTTTTTATAGACTTCCGGGCAAACCGGACCATGCACCCATGCTTCTATTTTGTTTTCAAATAGTTTAATGCCGGTAAAAGCCAAGTGCCAACCTTGTGCATAATATAATATTTTTTGCAGTTTTAAATTGGTTATTGAACTCCCGGAATCCCTGTCAACAATTTTAAGAAAATAATCTGCAACATCAAATGCTGAAATATTTATTTTCATATCGATCATTCCTTTTCTAAGCCTCTCTTTATTACCCTTTTTTGTTCTGGCAGTGTTTTAAGTAAGCTTTTAAAACTTTATCAAATTTATTTTTAGAAGATTTATTTACTTTCTTTGAATGGAATCTTTTGGGCATATGCCAAAATTCCAATTGTATCAAAATCAATTTCAGTAATGTATATTTTTAGTATTATATAATGATATGTTAATGTTAATATTTGAATTTGTCAAGTTCATAAACACCAATGAATTTTTTATTCAAAGAAAAATATTCCTTAGATTTTCTTGAAAATAAATTTTAAATCTCCAAATTGAAGTTCATCATTATCATTTAATACTTTTGGCGCAGCTATTTTCTTGCTATTTACAAAAGTGCCGTTTAGAGAACCAATATCAATAATTTTATAGACTTTTCCCTCTTTAGTAATTTTTGCATGCACTTCAGATATACCGTCATTGTCTATCACAACATCCGATCTGCTGCTTCTGCCTATTGTGGTTGTCCCGTCAATTAACCGGTATTTATTTGAAATTTTATTTCTGTCAATTTTTATTATCCATGCAAGGGCATCTTTTTTCTTGCTTAACAGAATGGTTTTATTCGGGTCAGAGGAATCAAAATAATCATTCATCTCTTTCTCGAATGAAATGGTTTTGTCACTTATAAATTCCCCATCAGAAATAGTGTTTCCAAACCCGAAATCATCTCCCTGAATTGTTTTATCATTCTGAAAATCTTCAAAATCTTTATTATTTTTCATTTCCTGGGCCATTCCTTTCAAGGCACAATATAATAATTAGAAGTGTTTTTTTAAAATTCCACCACTGTAATATTTTAGACTCCCGCCTCTTTACTGTTATGGATTTACACTACTTTAATACTTTAAACTTCCGCCACTTTACCGTTATATATTTCCGCTACTTTAGTATTTGTTTCTTGTCATTTTAAAAAATTATCTGGCAGCCAAATGTAAAAAAATTATTGCCTATTTTAATTTTATCCCCATTTTTTAAATAATACATACTTATTTTTTCACCATTAACAAAGGTTCCATTAGTGCTTCCTAAATCTTCAATGATATAATTACCGCCTGAAACAGTAATCTT
>CAYNMO010000342.1:0-2276 GCA_964398155.1 uncultured Actinomycetota bacterium
TTAAATAAAAACTTACCCTTTAAACTTTGATGGCTATGCCTATTCTGCCTTTTATTGTGTGGAAAATTAGCAGCGTGCTCTATAACAGATCAAAAAGAAGTCAGGAGCAGTATGCAGACGTTTCTGCACGCACGCAGGAGTCCTTTGCGGGAATAAAAGTAATAAAATCTTTTATTCAGGAAAAAAATGAAATAAAAGAATTCTCAGAAATAAACAGGGAATTTGTAAAAAGAAACCTCTCTCTTGCAAGAGTCAGGGCTCTTTTCTGGCCCATTATGATTTTAATAGGCGGCGTCGGTTCTATTATAGTCCTGTTTGTGGGTGGGAGGCAGGTAATCTTCAACCAGATAAGCCTCGGAGAATTCGTTCAGTTTTCTGCATATATTGTTACTCTTACATGGCCGCTGATATCTCTTGGATGGGTTATAAATATCATACAGAGAGGCGGAGCTTCAATGGGCAGGATAAATGATGTTTTTAAACAAAAACCCGTTATCAAGTCCCCTGACAATCCTGCACCCATAAATAAAATTTTGGGAAATATAGAATTTAAGAATATATATTTTAAATATCCCCAAAATGACAGAGAAGCTCGCGATGCTTTAAAATCAGAAATCACCATGCAGGTTCAGGTTGATAAAATAAATAATACTGCTGCAGAAAATTTTCCTACTGAAAGCAATAATTTGGAAAATCAGCAAAACAGTATTGAAGACAGAAGTAATACAAAAAGTTTGCCTTTAAATGGGAGGGAAGAGCCTGAATCTGGCAAGTCAGCTGATAATAAACTTTTGGATAAAAATAAAAATCAGCCGCAAAACGACAGCGATTTTGTTTTAAATAATATTAGCTTTGTTATCAAAAAAGGTATGACTCTCGGGCTGACCGGGCTCACAGGAAGCGGCAAAACCTCCCTTGTTAATCTTGTTTTAAGACTTTATGATGCAACTTTCGGAGAAGTATTAATAGATGGCACAAACATTAAAGACATCTCTTTGGAGCTGCTAAGAAGCAGTATCGGATTTGTAACACAGGAACCCTTCCTTTTTTCAAAATCAATCAGGGATAATATTATTTTTGGAAAAGAATCTCTGTTTGACAATATGGGCGATGAAGAAATCATGGCCGGGGTAACAGATGCGGCCAGGCTTGCAATGCTGCATGAAGAAATAATGGGATTTCCTTGCGGATACGAGACAATAATTGGAGAAAGAGGAGTCACCTTATCCGGTGGTCAGAAGCAGAGACTTGCTATTGCAAGAGCATTGATGACAAGCCCTTCCATCCTTATACTTGATGATTCATTTTCAAGTGTTGACACTCAGACTGAAGAGATGATTTTAAAAGCTCTTAAAAAAGAAACAGGAGAAATAACCAGGATATTAATCTCCCACCGAATTTCAACAATAAAAGATTCTGACATGATCATAGTAATGGATAACGGACAGATTTCAGAAACAGGCACACATAAAGATCTGATTAAAAAAACAGGAATATATAAAAGACTTTACCTGCGACAGCAGCTCTCTTCAGAGCTTGAGGATGAACTAGAGGAAATATAATTATGGCCAGACCAGATGTAAAAAACGAAAATATTTACGACAGAGACGATGTAAAAAAGCAGGCTGATGCCAAAATACTTTACAGGGTTTTCAGATATATAAGGCCTTATAAATTTATATTTGCTCTGACAATTCTAATGCTTTTAATTACTGCTGCTCTTGAGACGGCAGGGCCTTTTATTTTAAAAATTGCCATAGACAAATATCTTACCCCAAAAAATTACAGTGGATTTTTAAACATGGTTCTGCTTTTTGCGCTGTCTATTTTTCTTCAGTTTGGAGTCAGGTATTTCCAGCAGTACATGACTGAATATATGGGTGAAAAGATTATGTATGATTTAAGAATGGAAATATTTGCCCATATTCACAAAATGGAGATGGCTTTTTTTGATAAAAACATGGTAGGAAGACTGATGACAAGGGTTACTACAGATGTCCAGACTTTAAATGAAATGCTGTCTTCAGGAGTAGTAGCCCTGTTTGGAGATATCTTTATGATCGCAGCCATAGTTGCAGTAATGATAAATTTAAATCCTGCTCTGTCTCTTGTGACATTTTCCGTGCTGGTTTTTCTCGGAGTTGCAACAGCGGTTTTCAGACAGAAAGTAAGAAAATATTTCGGCATAATAAGAGAGAAGATATCCGCCATAAACTCCTATCTTCAGGAATCAATTACGGGAATAATTACAATAAAAATTCTTAACCGCCAAAAAC
>CAYNMO010000343.1:0-1267 GCA_964398155.1 uncultured Actinomycetota bacterium
CAAACCTTTCGTATATTGTCTCCATCCCGTCTTTTTTTGCTACTTTGTGCATGTAGCCAGACATTTCATCAAAAGTAGCCTTACTGTCATTTCCACAGCTCATACTTAGTCTCCTTTTTTATATAATTAAAAATACCCTTATAAAAATATTAATAGATAGCTTTTACACACTTTTATTTATTGATTTAATTAAATATTTTGAAATATCCCCGGTATTGCTGGACAAGTTAAGCGTCTGTGATTAATTGTTTTTAAGTTAAAATTCTTAGTAAAATTTGCCATTTCAAATAAATAATTTTAATTATAATGATAGTATTTTTATATCATTAGGTTTTAAATGATAGCATACAAATATCATTATGTCAATAAAATTTTTAATTTCTTGTTGTTATTCTACGATATTGTCACTCTTAAGTTATTCAGGGAAAATGTCACCTATGAATACAAGAGAGGAATTATATCACATGACAGACAAAGAGATGGCTAGACTTAAAGTTATTGAGAAGCTACTTGAGGAGGAAATTTCTATTAAAGATGCAGCAAATGTACTGGGTTTATCTGACAGACAAATAAAAAGGATCAAAAAGAAAGTGAGGTTAAATGGTCCTATAGCAATAATGCATGGCAACAGAGAAAGAAAGCCAATCAATGCAGTAGAAGATAAAGTAAAAGATCTGGTAGTTAAACTTAAGTATGATAAGTATCGGGGCACCAATTTTAGTCACTTTGCAGAGCTTCTTGAAGAAAGAGAGAATATAGTCTTAAGCCAGCCAACAGTTCATAGAATATTAAGAAATGCAGGAATATTTAGCCCCAGGAAAAAGAAAAAAATAAGAGCTCACCATTACAGGAAAAGAAAAGACTGCCCGGGGATGATGGTGCAGTTTGATTCATCTCCCTACTCATGGTTGGGCGGTAGCGAGCTTTCCCTTCACGGGGCAATAGATGATGCAAGCAGCAATGTGCTGGGGCTTTATTTATGCAAACAGGAAACACTTGAAGGATATTTTGAGGTTACAAGACAGATGGTAAAAGGTCATGGAATACCGGTATCTATTTATAGTGACAGACATACTATATTTTTTAACCCCAAGGGCAAACTTACTATAGAAGAAGAATTGGAGGGCAAAACAGCGCCATATACACAATTTTCAAGTGCTATGGATGAACTTGGAATAAATATGATACCTGCAGGATCTCCTCAAGCGAAAGGACGCATAGAAAGGCTTTGGGGAACACTACAGGACAGATTGGTGCAGGAGTTTAG
>CAYNMO010000343.1:1277-2263 GCA_964398155.1 uncultured Actinomycetota bacterium
TAGCTTAAATAAAATAAAGGACATAGATGATGCAAATAAATTCTTAAAAAATTATATTAAGAAATTTAACAAAAAGTTTTCAGTTAAACCAAAGGGCAGTCCCGTTTTTAGAGAGCTTGGTAAAGAAGTTGTTCTGGATTATATCCTCTGCAGAAAAGAGATAAGAAGACTTGACGGTGGGTCTGCATTTTCATTTAAAAGTAAATATTATCAGCTCATATCAGGTGGAAAAGTTGCTGCTAGTATTTCCCACGCAAAAGTTAAAGTGTTTACAAGTAAAAGAATAGGCATAAAAGCAGGATATAGTGGCAAAATATATTCTGTTATGGGAGTGGAAGTTTTACCTAAAATAGAAAGTAGTCATATTAAGGAAAAGATTAAAACAGGAAAACTTCCTAAAAAGCCTGCCAATACTCATCCCTGGAAAAATTGCAGTTTTGATATATATGACAAAAGAGAAGAAAAAATAGCAATAGGACTATATGATTCAACAATTGCATGGGAAAATGACAGTTATTAAATTGAAGGGGGTGACATTTTCGCTGAATAAAACTATGCCTTAATTGTGACATAATCGCTGAATATTGACAGAATTACTTTTATATTTTGGCATTTGAAAGGCTGTATTTTTCTGTAAAATCCAAGCCTATATCACCTTGTTCATATATAGCAACCAGCTCAAAAATTTATCTTTTGTGTTCCTGTCAGACTTCGGATGTGCCAATACGTTTTTCCCAGCCTTCTTTGTGTATGTCCAGATAAGCGTTCGGATCATACTTGTGAGCCAGAATGACATCCATATTCAGATCAACTCCAAGACCGGGGGTTTCCGGGAATGGCAGATGGCCATTGCCTGGATTTATTTTTGGCCTCCAGGTTACAAGATCTTTGGTCCAGTCTTCATTAAAGGGATCAAAATGTTCAAGAATTAAAAAGTTTGGGATGCAGGCTGCAAGCTGGAGGCAGACAACGGTTTGGACAGGACC
>CAYNMO010000344.1:0-2250 GCA_964398155.1 uncultured Actinomycetota bacterium
CATTTAAGAGCAGTTCTGCAACCTCTTCATCTGTTGCCAGAATGTTTACCAGGCCTCCCTTAATTGCTGCAAAAATTGCCTCAAATTTTTTTACTCCGCTGGCTGCCCCTATGCGGTATTCTATTCTGTTTATGTATCCAACAGGAATAGATATGGTCCTGTCTTCTGCGGAAGTCCTGCAAAAATGACCTGTTTTGTCAAAAAAATGACCATAAGCATCACCAATTGCATCAGCATTGATTAATTCCTCTATTTCAGTCTGGGACAGATTTCCTGATTTGAAAATTGTGGAATCTCCCAAAGGATAATAGGAGCCTATTCCAACTATCGATATATTTACTGTTTTAATTGTATTAAAAGTATTTTTTATACTGCTGTCACTTAAAATAGCCTTTTTGATACTTTTATCATTAACAAAAAGGGGAGCATATATGATACTTGGAAATACTCCGAACTTGTCAGAAAGTTCTTTTGTAAGATCAATGCTTTCAAAAGACAGATTATATGAACCACCAAGCAGCTGCACAACTCTTATTTTTTTTGAAATTTTCAAGGGAAGAGCCTTAACAACCTCGGCTACCGTAGAGCTGTGGGAGATACCCAGAATATCGTCATCTTTAAGAATGTTTAGAAGATAATTCGAAATCTTCTGCCCGACCAGTGTCTTGGTTTCGGACTCATTTTCTTTATTGCTTTTTACTACAAGCATCCTCTTAAGCCCAAACTTTTTTTCAATTTCACTTTCCAGTTTTGTTATGCCAAGATTGCTGTCAGCAATATTAAATTTTATTATTTCAAGGTCAAATGCTTTTTGAAGTATTCTCGTAACTTTGGCAGGGGAAAGCTTGAGTATTTTTGCTATATCCTTTTGCTGTTTTTTTTCAATATACTTAAGATTGCATATTTTAATTATCAGATCCAGATCGAAATTTTCCATTTATTTATTTCCAAAATAAATTAAACTTTTGATATTTTTATGTTAAAAATTAAAATCACCGAAATCCATATTGACTTTCAATTACCCTGATTATATAATATTTTGAAAATTATTGCAGTATTGAAATAAATATTTTAAATATTTTTTTATTAAGTTTTTTTGGGTTATTACTTCACGGGCGGCATTTCTGCAGGAATGACAGAGATGGATGAATTTCAAAATAATGCTTATGTTAACATTGATAGTTTGAAAGAGGTCCCATAATGGAAAAATTTCTTATATTTGATATTGGCGCCGGAAGCGGAAGAGCAATAGTTGGTTCTTTTGAAGACAGCAGGATAGAATTCGAAGAAATTCACAGGTTTGACAACAGACCCGTTCTTGCAGCAGGGGAATTATTCTGGGATATACTGCGGCTATACTCTGAAGTCAAAATTGGTATTGAAATCTGCATGAAAAAGCATAAAGAGATTAATTCTATGGCTATTGACACATGGGGATGCGATTTTGGATTCATAGATAAAAAAGGCAGACTTATTTGTAATCCGGTGCATTACAGAGATCTTAAAAGACATGAACGCTCAGTGCAGATGCATAAAATAATTACTGAAGAAGAATTATTTATGGCAACAGGTGGGCCTCAGGATAGAATTATGAGCATATATCAGCTTTTTTCTTTAAAATCTGAGAAGGCGGTTGAGTATGAAAATGCTCATAAGTTTTTAATGATACCGGATATACTTAATTATTTATTAACAGGAGAAGTTTCCAATGAGTTTACCAATGCAACCATGAGCATTATGGTTGACCTTAATAAAAGGCAGTGGGAAAAGGGAGTTATCAGGAAGCTTGAGCTTAGAGAAGATTTGTTCGGCACTATAAGTGAACCGGGACTTTTGCTCGGAATAACCGGCAAATCGATCCTTGAAGAAACAGGGGCAAAAGATTTAAAAGTTATTATTTCTCCGTCTCACGATACAGCGTCTGCTGTGGCAGGTATCCCAATCGCAGATAATTTTGAGACATCAGCATTCGGAATCCTCGGCACCTGGTGCATGAGCGGGCTGGAGACACAAAATCCCGTTATTAATAAACAGGTTTTTGAGGCAGGATTTGGCAATGAAGGTGGGGTAGAAGGCAAAAACATGCTTCTAAAAAACATAACAGGTCTTTGGGTTATCCAGCAATGCAGGGAAAAATGGATGAGAGAAAATCAGAAAGAAATTTCCTGGAAAGAAATAGATGCGTATGTTTTTGCATCTATGGAATCTGACTCATACATAGATGTTGATAATAGCTGCTTTGGAAAAGTT
>CAYNMO010000345.1:0-2242 GCA_964398155.1 uncultured Actinomycetota bacterium
TAGCTTTGGTAATGTTAGTTAGTTTTACACTGATAGGCTGCAAAACAGCAGCAACTGAAACTACAGCGGCAGCAGCAACGCAAACTACAGCGGCAGCAGTAGAGACAACGGCAGCAGCAGAGACAACGGCTCCAGTCGTAGCAAGAGTTCTTGAGGTCGCTCATAATGAAACATCCGAACATTTTGGTCATGCAATGTTATTGGAGATGAGCGATGCATTAGAAAAAGCAACCAATGGCAGACTAAAATTTAAGGTATATCCAAATGGATCATATGCCAGCCAGGTTAATATGCAGGCTGCAGTAAAAATGGGAGCTCTTGATATATATATGGGCGGTATTCTTCCAGACGATTATGCAGCTATAGGGGCAATTCAAATGCCATTTTTGTTTAGAGATTATGCGCATTGGGACTCATTTGTTGCAAGTGATTTAGCCAAAGAATTGCTTACCGCCAGCGGTAAAGCATCGGGACTAATCACATTTGGTTTGCATACTTATGGTTTCAGGTATGTTCATACAAGGGACAAAGAAACAAAAACCGTAGAAGATTTTAAAGGTTTCAAGTTAAGAATAGTTAATTTTGCACCATATAAAGAAGTTGCTACTATTTTAGGTGCAACTGGTGTACCAATACCTGTGGCTGAGCTTTATATGGCATTAAAAACAGGAGTTGTTGATGGAGCAGAAAATCCGCTAATACAAATACTCGATCTTAAATTTTACGAACCTGATAAATATTTAATTTTGACAAAACACATGATGGCTCCTCGTAGTTTTCAAATATCAATGAAGTGCTGGAATAGTCTTTCAGCGGAAGATCAGGTAATTATAGAGGGACTTGCAAATGAATATGCAAGCAAGTTTGGCAATGAAGTAAAAACACAAGAGGAAGCAAATATTGTCAAATTAGTAGAGTTGGGCATGACAACTGTTGAGCCTGATATGGAATCTTTTAAGACAAGAATTCCTTTGGTTTTAGAAAATCAACCTGCATGGGCGGGCGTTATTGACAAAATTGCTGCAATTAAGTAACAAAGATAAAAAATAGTTTTATGTGATGATCCAGAGCAGAATTATTATTAATTCTGCTCTGGATAACAAATAAAAAAACATCAGGGGCTGAAAAAAAATTATGGATAAGATTGATAATGTCATTAAAAAGGTTGAAAAAACTGCGGGAATGGCTCTTATTATAGCAATATTTGTTTTTATAGCTGTCAATGTTATTTTAAGGTACATATTTAGCATTGTTATTATGTGGTCCGAAGTAGCAATAAATTACATGTTTGTATGGATGGGATTTTTAAGTATCGCCTATATTTTAGGACAGGATGCAGAGGATAACCATATTTCAGTTGATATAATATTTGCAAGACTTCCCAAAAAGGTTCAGTATTTAATTCGTTTAATTTTTAGCGCAATATTAATTATTATATTTATAGCATATACAATATATTCAATTCCTGCTCTAAAGTATACAGGTCTGGCTCCAGCAATAAATATTTCAAACATACCGTTTTACTCAATAATTCCAATTTGGTTTATATTAATGATTTGGCACTCAGTTTTTAATATTAGAAGGCAATTAATTTTATTAAAAAATTATAAAGGGATTGGGAAATAATAAAATGAATTTTACTATTTTTATTATTGTTTTTGGTACTTTATTTTTAGCTGGAGTGCCTATTGCATTTTCTATGCTAAGCGCAGCTACGCTTTATGCAGTAATAAGCCATACCAGTATGGGATTATTTGCCCTGGCTACTTTCGGAGCACTGGATAGCTTTATACTTATAGCGATACCAATGTTTATATTGACTGCGGAGATCATGAATGAATCAACAATTGCAGACCGAATTTTTGATTTTAGTGAATCTATTGTTGGTTTTATTCCTGGTGGGTTAGCGCACGTAAACATCGTTTGCAGTATGATTTTTGCAGGAATGTCAGGCTCTGCTGCTGCTGATATTGGTGGTATTGGCTATTTGGAGTATAGAGCTATGGTTGATAAAGGTTTTAGTAAACCATTTAGTGCGGCGGTAACCAGTTCTTCTGCTGTAATCGGGCCCATTATTCCTCCCAGCATACCAATGGTAATATATGCAATGGTTGCAAGTGCTTCCATCGGAAAGCTGTTTTTAGGAGGCTTTTTCCCTGGTATATTCATGGGGATAGGAATGATGGTAGCTATATATATTATTGCAGTTAAAAGAAAATATAATGTTGTATCAAAACCATCA
>CAYNMO010000346.1:0-2231 GCA_964398155.1 uncultured Actinomycetota bacterium
ATTGTAAGGGAAATAAATCCCCCTGCCGGTTATGAGCCAAGAGAGGCAGAAGTAACCATAGACGGCAGCAATTTGATTATTAACCTTGAATCAGAAATAGCAGATCCAAGAATCCCGGGACAACTAAGGCTTCAAAAAGTAAGTTCTACAAATGCTTTGCAGGCAGTGGCAGGGGCAACTTATGAGGTCCGTGACTCAGGGGGAAATCTGGTAGCAGTTCTTACTACAGCTGCAGATGGTTGGGCAACCGTATCTCTGCCTTGGGGTACATATTCAGTTAAGGAGACAATTGCTCCCGCCGGATATGACCTTGACCCAGCCACATACAGTGTTACAATAGGCGCAGCCTCAACTTCTGTATGGCTGTATGTAAAAGATATTCCAACAGGCGGAGGCGGTGGGGGAACTCTTACGGTTGCAGGCCTTACTGAAGGCGGCATTCAGGTGCTTGCATTTACAGGAATAGACCCGATTGTCCCGATAGCAGGCGGATCAGCAGTAATAGCGGGACTTGCAATACTGATTGCTTCTTTAAAAAGAAGAGCAATTAGAAAGTAAACTGATTATGATAAAGAGCTGAAGCATCTAATATTAAAAGATGCAGTAGTTTTATAAGTCTCGAGTAATAGTAATGGCCTGGGAGAAATTCCAGGCCATTACTTAATTAGTTACTAAAGAGTAACCCGTCATTTTTTTAAATTATTTTTTTAACTGGGCTTTAATATTTTATAACATTGTGTGTTTTGACAGTTATTAATCAGGAACTAATTGCATAAGGTAATTTTTCAATACATTTTATCTTAATATTTGCAAGCATGATCCACAAGTAGTGCAGTTAAGTAAATATTATAAATGATATTTACAGACTAAAATAAATATATTATAAATTATGACAATTGTATCTATATTATATAGTAGTGTATAAATATATATCAAACATTTTTTAGAAAAGTGTTAAATATATCCTTGACATTAACAAAAATAGGAATAATATTGGCTAAAATTGAATTTTTAAAAATTAAATTAGTGGCTGTGAAACTTTTCCGTTAATTTGGACGCTTAGGGAAAGAAGAGCTAATAGCGTAACCGACTAAAAGTAATTTTGGTCGGTTTTTTATTTATTTTTAAAATATTGTTTCAGGTTAGAAAATTATAAAAAAGGAGAAAAAGTGAAAAAAATATTTAAAAAACTATTTACTCCCCTTATCGTGATTATTATTGGAGTAATGATGATATTTCCTGGTAACATATTTGCTGATGGTTCATTAGGCCTAAAAAGTGCGCATATTGATAAGCCGGCATCAAATTTTAGTACCGGAGATAACGGGGGCTTGTCAGATCCCGTTGTTTGGCATTTTATATGTAATGATCTGGCTCCAAATCCTACAAATGTTATAACTTCTTTTACTGTAGAATTTTGGACTGGGGATCCGGCGGTTGTTCCGACTCCCGGTGTTGTTTCTTATACAATCAATCCGACAAGTAACCCAACGCAATTTCATTTTCCGGCAAGCGGAAATGTAGGCATGTATATCGGGACACCAATTGGATATTATATAAAATCTGCAACATTATCATTTACTGGGCCAGCTCCAGCCAGTGGAGAAGTTCAGGTAAGTCATGTCTGCTATAATACAGTTCCGCCAACTTTTACTTTTGAAGTCTATGTTACAAAAGCAATCTCTGGGACAGGGTTGGGAACTTTTAATTTCATACTGGAAAAGCAGGACCCCAATGCTCCTGCAAATTGGAATATTGTTTCTACATTATCAGACCAGTCAGCGGGGGCCCTTATAAGTTTGTACCGGCAACTGCTTTGACTGCCGGAACATACAGGGTATCTGAAAGTTCAAATGGAGGAGCCACCTATACAGAAGTAAGCCTGGCTTCGATGCCTCCTTCAGCTTCCGGAAACAATACTACTTCAGGTACATTTACATGGGGCGGAACATCAAACGGGTCCCAGAATGTTTATTTCTTAAATGTAAAAACAGGTTCCCTGACAGTTAAAAAATTTGACGATACGAGCCTAAATCCCCTGGTTGCCACATTTAAGCTTTATACCGACCTTGCATGTACAACAGGTGCAACCTATTATGGCAGCAACACCGCAGTAGGAGATATTATTACAATCGCAGGCACAGCTACTGTAAATAACCTTGCATATGGCACCTACTATTTAAAAGAGACAGTAAAACCATCGGGATATCTAATTGACACTACAGTCAGGA
>CAYNMO010000347.1:0-2209 GCA_964398155.1 uncultured Actinomycetota bacterium
CAAAGGTCTGGGTCCCCATGCATAGCTCCGAAACTTTCAATCCGGTCCTGCCTAATAGCCTATACTTCATTTACATTGCCCCCTCTAAATTCTCACAGCTAAATATTTCCATTTATTATTCAGAAAATATATTTAAGATGATTTATTCAGGTTGTAATAACCTGCTATTCTTTTTAAATTAACTTACGCTCTTACCGTATTTAATCAGCAAGTTTTTGTTGATGAAAGACTTTGGAGTTCCCCCTTTTAATACATCCAGTACTGATTCAGCAGCCATTCGCCTTTGATTTTGAAGGGATTGTTCTGAATAATAAGCTGCATGCGGTGTCAGTATAACATTATCCAGCTTTAGCAGTTCATTATCTATGTCAATCGGCTCTTTCTGGAAAACATCAAGCCCTGCGCCTGCGATCCATTTTTCTTTTAAAGCTTTTATCAAAATAGGTTCATCTATCAGGCCGCCTCGTCCTGTATTTATAAGATATGCATCCGGCTTCATCATTTTGAGTTCTTTTTCTCCGATTAATCCTTTGGTTGAATCATTAAGTGGAGAGTGCAATGACAGGAAATCAGAAGTTTTTAACAGATCCTCCAAAGCCTCAATTTTTTTAACTCCCTTGCTGCTCATAAAAGACTCATCGATAAACGGGTCAAGCGCTATTACCTTAAGCCCAATTCCCTGAGCCTTCTGTGCAACTTTTTGGGCGATATTGCCAAAACCGAAAAGCCCCAGGACCTGCCCGTCAATCCTGTTAATCGGGATTCCCATGGTAAAACCCCACAGGCCTTTTCTAATGCCACTGTTAAACAAAGTTATTTTCCTGTTTAAAGCAAATATCAATGCCATTGTATGATTGGCTACTTCAAAAACTGCATAATCCGGAAGATTTGCAACCCATATGCCTGCTTTTGATGCAGCATCAACATCAATATTGTCCACACCGATACCATATTTTACTATTACCCTGCATTTATTTAACTCAGCAATGACAAAAGAATCGATTCTGGCATACGCGCACATTAATGCATCGGCATCCCTGCTTTCTTTAATTATCTCTTCAGTGTCCTTGGTATTTAAATAAAGAAAATTAATATTTAATTCACTGAATACCTTTTTTTCGATTTCTATAGGATAATTATCATTATCCGTTAAAACTACTTTATAAAGTTCCTTTTCCATTAAAAACTCTCCTTTAGCTAAAAAATGATGAATATTTTTATAAAGAAATCGCAAAATTAATCTGTATCATCATCTATTACCCTACAGAGCTTACTATTTCTTTAAATTCATTTAATGTAAGCAATCCTTTTTTTTCAAAAGCCTTTTCTTTTATCTTTTTTACAACTTCCAATTGTTTTTCTTCCGGCAGTGTTTTATTTATCCTCTTTAACCAGTAAATGACCGTCGTCAACCCACTATTCTTGCCGAAAACAACCTCAACCGGATTCTGGCCCACTAATTCAGGCGTAAATGGAATATATTCCAACACATGGTCCGTCTCTGCTATCTGGTCGATCCACCCGACAATAATACCGGATTCAACGTTAAATAACTTTTCTCCAACAATAGGCCTGTTTGGAGGGATGGTGACTTTGGCAAGATCCAATACTAATTTTGACAAGTCAAAAAACTTCTCAGTTTTTATTCCAAGATCTATATCATACATGGTTTTTAAAGTCAGGACCAAATCTTCCATTGCAGCATTTCCAGCACGTTCGCCTATTCCGGTCACAGTTGTATGCGCAACTGAACCACCGCATCCAAGCCCGATAATGGTGTTTGCAACGCCCATACCAAAATCATCATGAAAATGTGGTTCCAGTGGCACCCCAGGGAGCCGATCTTTTATTTTTTGCATAAAATATGGAACAGCATGAGGAGAAAGAACTCCAAAGGTGTCCACAACTGCCAAGGCATCCATGTGACCTTCGGTGGCAACTTTTTCAATAACATCCAAAAACCAGTTAACATCTGCTCTTGTAGCATCAATAGGGAAAAATACTGTATAGAGGCCCAATTCTTTGGCATAGCTTGTTGCTTCAATAGACAACTTTATTGCTTTATCCACATCCCATCCATATGCATATTTGATGATATGCTCACTGCTTGGTATTTCTACAATGATTCCTTTAACGCCGCAGTCATATGCATTTTTTACATCCTTGACCATGCATCTTGAGAATGCAAAAATCTCTGCCTTCAACCCTA
>CAYNMO010000348.1:0-757 GCA_964398155.1 uncultured Actinomycetota bacterium
AAGTGGTACAGTTTTCGAGTGAAATTTGGTACAGATTTCGATTGTAAAAAACAATTTTGTATATAAATGTTTTATCTTTGAGCAGACATGTTAAATTATATATATCAAGAGGGCGAATGTATGTCAAGGGGACGAATAGTTTGACATGATTAAATAAATAAATGTCAAAGGAACATATAGTTTGGAGTGATTAAAGAAGAAAAGGAAGCTATTCTCTTTGGAGCACAGTTTTAGCTATTTTATAAAATTATGTCAAAAGGAGGCACGGTTTGACATAATTTAAAAACCTGATAACACAGCGACTTTTAACTTTGGATAATTGTACAAATAAGGGATTTTATACTCAAACAGATATGTTAAAACATACCTGTTCTTGATGAGACCTGTGATTCATTATAGTTAAAATAAAACCTCCTGGTTTGAGATATCGGCAAACACCAGTATCCTCACCGGGAGGTATTATGAAAATTATTCTAACCTCTTAAAGCCAAATCTCTTAAATCTGATCTGTATCTGCAAATTCTAAAATCAGATTAATAAAAAATTTCTAATTAAAAATACTCTGTTTTTAAACTAATTTAAACTTCCTTATACGCCCCAGTTAAGTTGCTATGTCAAACTATACGTCCCCGTGACATGATTTAAACTATGACTCCTTTTACGTCGTGATGTAAGCCTTTTTTCCATTTACCATCAAGCATGTCGGCCATACAGTCTGTCAGCAGATCGGTAAATTCTGTGTCAAGGATGTGCATGT
>CAYNMO010000348.1:767-2205 GCA_964398155.1 uncultured Actinomycetota bacterium
AGATCCCCCGTGAATGTTCTGAGTTGCATAAAAAGATTGGGATTATCTTTATTAATCTGCTCTTTAAAAACGGATAGCATGGTGGTTGCCCGATACGACCACTCAGGATTGTCTGGGTCTGGTATCCAGACAGGACCTGCTCCGTTTTCTTTTGCCCAGCCTCTTTCCACTGAAGCTGACTCGGCAGACTGATCATATGCACTCCATCCCCTCATAGGAATTACAAGAAGAGTAGGTCCTGTTGTTTTATTTAGCTTCCCAATAATATCTTTTGAAAATATTATCGTTTCCTCTAGTGTCGGAGTGTAAATTGTAACTGCCGAATTATGTATATATGGAGTGCCAGAATTCTGGTAAGAAACTCTTTTACCGCTTTTAAATTCATCAAGGATGGATTGCGGTACAGTATTTATTGGACCGTAAGCGCACTGGTCAAGTCCTCCGGGACATACTATCTGAGGAATTCCCATGTCACTTGCAGCTGTAAGTCTTTCACTTTCCCATTCTTTGCTTATTCCGTAAATACTGTTATAAAATGTGTTGCTTAGCTCTCCGATAGTAAGATCAAAAACGGCGGTTATCTGGCCTGCCCGCATCAGATCTTCCATTGTAGCACCTGTACCGACCTGATGTATCATTATACTGTCCCAGCCCCTGTTTTCCATAAATTCAGCGCATCTCATAACAGCCGGAGTAGTTGTGCCATAAGCAGTTACCGCAACAAGAGGTTTGGTTTTTTCATCAAGAGGAGTCTTGGATACATTTGCCATTGCAACAATTGCAGCGGTGCAGTTCCTGGCTATTCTCTTTGTTGCCACGTTTAAACCTTTTTCCGCAACAGGATTTACGATAAAAATATCCTTGTTTCCAAGCCAGCTGCTGACATCTCCCGATGCCAGAGTTGACATCATAATCTTTGGAAATCCCATCGGAAGTGCTCTCATTACCATAGTTGCAACAGTTGTTCCAATTGAGCCTGCCCATGCAATGACGCCGTCTATTTCACCTTTTTCAAAAAGCTTTACAGCCTTTTTTGCCCCTGCTTTACCAACTAAGGCTACTGCATCACTTCTTGAAACTTTAAACACTTCTTCTTTTGTCAGGCCACTCTCTGCAAGAACTTCGGTTAAGGAAATATCTGCCCAGCCTGCTTCTTTTCCCAGGCTTAACTCCATAATTTTTGCATCAGCACCAAGTCTCCTTGCCTCATCGGCCAGAAATTTTATCTCGTCTCCCTTTGTATCAAGGATACCCATGCATAGAATAGTCGGTTTTTTATTTTGCTTGCTTTCCATTTACTATCCTTTTCTTATTTTTTTATTGGGATATTTTTATACTCCTGTGTTACTTCAAGAATTGCCTTTTCTATCGGCATTCTCTCAGCAGCAGAACCACAGGTAAAGCCCTGGGCATTTGTATTTTTGAAAATGTATTCGAC
>CAYNMO010000349.1:0-2179 GCA_964398155.1 uncultured Actinomycetota bacterium
CACATCGGTCTCACATGCCATCGGGATTCCTTTTTCTCCGAGCATGCTCATTGGAAGACATGCAGCGCAGCCATAATTTAATTGTATTGAGTCCCAGCACTGCACCGCCCCGGCGTCGCATTGGTTTTCAGCCATAAATTGCTCAATGGCAATATTTAACTTTGCTGACCTTAAAATTTTTTCATCTGTAATATCGCTTTGAATGCTGCCATACTTTTTTATTTCCTCAACCTTGTTTTTAACTTCTTCAGATAAATCGCTTAACTTATTTGCCTCGCCAATAATCACAGACAAATCAACAGGAATAACTGAGATCCCTGAATCCTGCATAAGCTTTTCTGAATATCGTACTGTCTGAAATGCTGCCGGCCTTGTTCCAATTTGAGCAATTCTTGCTGTCCTGATTCCTTTGACGACTTTGCATACTTTGGCAAAATAATATATATCGCCTTCAAATTCTTTGCTGTTAATCGGGCAGGTATGAAGTGTGGTATTTGTAAACCTGATCTTGTACTGGTAAAGATTATTGCACACCGAAAGTTTTCCGCAGAAGGCGTCTCTGCGGTTGTCCATGTCCATCCTGTCAAGACTATCGTCGCATGCCTGCACCAGTACAGGCACATCCAGTTTGGCAAGATTAAGAGTTGTGGCGATTCCTATCTCATCACCAAAGTTTGGAAGGCACACTATTATGCCATCAATTGACTCGTAGTTGTCCCTGAAAAGTTTTGCACATTTCTTTGCATCTTCTACAGTTTCCACCACACCATAGCGGGTGTCATCCTCTGATAATATAACATAGTTGTAACCAAGTTTATCAAGAAGAGACATTAGCTCTTTTCTTCCGGCTTCTGCAAGCCTGGGGTTGAAGAACCCTCTCGTTCCGACTATCAGGCCAAATGTTGCTTTATCCATATTTAGCTTCCTTTCTTCCCGCACAATATTTTTTAAAGGTATACCATTTATAAAAATACCTTTTACAAGAAATACTCTTTAAGTTTTAACTTCAGTTCAGCGTATCCAGTTAAAGGACCTTTCTACGGCTCTTTTCCAGCCGCCGTAAAGTGCTTCCCTCTCCTCTGGGCCCATTTTCGGTTCATACCTTTTATCAAGCTGCCAGTATTTCTCCAAATCAGCAACACTATCCCAGAATCCTACGCCAAGCCCTGCAAGATATGCCGCTCCAAGAGCTGACATTTCAGTCACTTTGGGCCTCTCTACCGGAATACCAAGAATATCTGCCTGGAACTGCATTAAAAAATCGCTTTTTGTTGCACCGCCATCAACCCTCAAAGAGGCCGGGACCTTCCCGGAATCTGCAGCCATGGCATCTATCATGTCTTTTGACTGGAATGCTATTGACTCCAGTGTGGCCCTGCATATATGCTCCCTTGAAGTGCCTCCGGTTATACCTATTATTAAACCTCTTGCATATGAATCCCAGTAAGGGGCGCCAAGACCCGTAAATGCCGGCACCACATAGACTCCACCTGTATCCCTGGTCTTTTCTGACAGGATGTCGCATTCGTGGGCATCTTTAATTATTTTTATGCCATCCCTTAACCACTGAATGGCCGCGCCTCCAATATATACAAGACCTTCAAGAGCATAACTGGCCTTGTTGTTTATCACCCATAAAAGGTCCGTAAGCAATCCGTTATTTGAGACCACGGGACTGGCGCCTATATTTATTATCAGGCCCAGTGCTGTTCCATAGGTATTTTTTGCCATACCGGGCTTAAAACAACCCTGTCCAAACAGTGCTGACTGCTGATCCCCTGCAACTCCTGAAACAGGTATTTCACGGCTAAAAACCTCTCCAAAGGCACCGCTCTTGTCAGTATGGGCCATTACACCACTTGTGGGCCTAAGCTCAGGAAGCATATTCCTGTTAATACCGATTATTTCAAGGATTTCATCATCCCAGTCAAGAGTGTGGATATTAAGAAGCATTGTCCGTGAGGCATTGGAGTAGTCGGTGACATGGTATTTCCCGCCTGAAAGATTAAATATGAGCCAGGAATCCACATTTCCCATGCACACTTTGCCTTCTGCTATTTTTTGTTTTACGCCATCAACATTATCGATTATCCACCTGATTTTCGTAGCAGAAAAATATGGGTCAACAGGAAGCCCTGTTTTTTCCCTTATTATTTTCTCGTATCCCTGTGATTTTAAA
>CAYNMO010000350.1:0-2175 GCA_964398155.1 uncultured Actinomycetota bacterium
AAACGATCTGAGACTGAGGCCCCTAGTCCGCTTGAAATAAAAAAGAATGCCGACCAGATAATTTTACAAAAAAATATAGTTAATGCAGAGGCCATAATAGAAAGTGAAACACCGGAACCTGTCTTAATTGCTGATGAAGAATTTAAAAAGATAATTGAAGAAAAAATAAATTCAGATATGGATTCCCCCAAAACTGACTTTTTGGACTCTGCTCCAATTCAGGCAAGTCAAAAAGAAGAAGAGATAGCCGAGATAAAGAATTCATTAAAAGTATCCGCTAATCACCTTGTAAGTGAGATTAAAAGATCTATAGATCATTTTTTCCAGGAAAACCGAGACATCAAAATAGAAAAAATATTAATAAGCGGAGAAAAGCTGATTAATATGGATGAATATATTGAAAAAGATTCCAAACTTCTAGTTGAAAGAATGGATATAGGTAAATTGATTCCTGGAGATCTCATTAAGAACAATACAGCATTAAAAGCTGAGGACCCATCTGACTTAAGCAGCAGACTTGTCATAGCCGCCGGGCTTGCTTTAAGAGGCATCAAATAATGAAAGATATTAATTTATTTAAATTAAAAGTCAAGACGAAAAGTAAACCTTTTTTGTTGTTTAATATTGTCTCTGTAATCTTGCTTTTAGGTCTTGTTTTTGTTTCCGGACTTGCATATCTCCTATCTGCTTCAAAAGCAAATATGTCGTTAAAACTTAATAATCTTGAATCAATAAATATGGATTTAAAAATATACAGCGACAGACTTCTGGCTTATAAAAAATTTGAGGACAATGTTGAATTTAAGGCAAATCTTATTGAAAACATCAAAAACAAAAATGTATTATGGTCTGAAACTTTTTATGAAATCAGTAAAATTATTCCCGAAGGAGTGTATTTAAACAGTTTCCAGGGAGATGCAGGCAATCTATACAGCGCAATTGAAGCAGCAAAAACAGGCGTTGTGAGCTCATCAAAATTAGTAGCATTTACCATGAATGGCAATGCTTCTGATTATCTTGAGATTTCAAAACTGCTGATAAATTTAAAAAATATTACAAATATTACAGATCCCTGGGTTACAAGTATAAACGAAAACACA
Source organism: uncultured Actinomycetota bacterium (assembly GCA_964398155.1). Classification (GTDB taxonomy): domain Bacteria; phylum Actinomycetota; class Humimicrobiia; order Humimicrobiales; family Humimicrobiaceae; genus JAMDDL01. The sequence goes on from CAYNMO010000350.1 coordinate 1,101, forward strand.
ATTAGCAATGTCAAGCTTTTAAATTTCAGCTTGCTGGCATACTGGGATTTACAATTATTTCTAAAAGATATAAAAGTAATCAAGCCTCAACAGCAGAATAATAATAGCGATCAGAATACAGATTTAAATCTTGGACAATAATGGCTAAGGCAAATTTTAAATAAAACAAAACGGCTAATTTTAAAAAGCAAATGAAAACTAGTTATCGGATAGCAATAATAATTATTTTAATCCTGTCTATTATAGGAGTTTTTGTTTTGCTAATTATGCCTTTGGCAAAAGGCAATACTGATCTTACTTTAAAAATAGCTGAAAACAATAAAAATAAAATTGAATTTGAGAGAAACATTAAAGCCTATACCGAAATAAAATCGAGATATTATATTCTAAATGCAAGGCTGGATAAATATAACACCCAGCTGCCTTTTTCAGTCAATATTCCCGTGCTGACAGAACAGATTTACGAAATTGAAAAATATTCAGGAATTAAAATATCTTCAATTAATTTTCAGGATATTGCTTCTCCTATAGGTACTGTACTGCAGAGTCCAATTGGAAGCATTAATATCAAGCTGATTATGACAGGATCTTATTATCAGACACTTATTTTTTTAAATACGCTTGAGATAATGCCGAGGCTTGTTAAGATTGGAAGCATATCCATAAATTCTAATCTGGCTGAAGGCAACGATACAGGTGAAAATAACTTAAATCAAATTATGCTTGCAACATCTGTTTCTTTTAGTGTTTATTATGATAAAACTGAATATAAAACCAACTAGATTTTATATTAACTGAAAGGTATTATAATTAATTACTGTTTGTGATTTTTTTAATAAATATAGTCATATGATTTAACAAAATGAAGAAATTTCTTAATTTAAAATTAGTTTTAATTATATTATTATTAATATCCGGGCTCATTTTATCATTTGCATTAAGCAGCTGCTCTATATTAACACTGCTTGATAATTTTAACTTTGCCGATTCTTCTCTTTTAAATACACAAAAAATAAATCTGGATGAAAACGAATTAAACAGCCTTGCAATAACTAATAAGAAAAAAAAAAAAAAA
>CAYNMO010000351.1:0-2170 GCA_964398155.1 uncultured Actinomycetota bacterium
TATTAATAATAATATTAAGATTTTTGTGCGGGGAAATGAGGGGGGTTTGGAAGGGTTGCCGAGTGGGAATGGGTGGGTTGATTAAAAAAGTTGGGTGAGAAATTTAAGAATATTTAAAAAAAATTAAAAATATTTTAGAAGACTTAAAATATTTGAGGAAAATTTAATTATTTTATTTAAAATTAGGTGTCCGGTTTTACAGTAATACGGAGGATATTATATGTTGCAGAATAATAAATAGCTAAAAACGTGATTAATAGGGGACTGTCCCCTATTACATTTGTTGCTGAATAAATAATAGCTAAAACCGTGCTCAAAAGAGGACCGTCCCCTATTGCTTATTCATAAAGAATGTCGTAGTTGAAATTGTATTTATGTTATAAAAAATAGATATTCTATTGTAGCTAAAAAAGTTATACTATTATTATAAACATCTTATAAATTTTAGGTAAAGATAACGAGGGGAAATGCCAAAGAAAACCGAGGAAGACTTTTATAAAAACATTTTGTTCAATATTAGTGATGGTGTTTATTTCGTAGATAAAAATAGAAAAATCACATATTGGAATAAAAGCGCCGAAGCTATTACTGGTTTTAAGTCAGATGAAATAATTGGAAAGTGCTGTTTTGACAGAATATTAATCCATGTTGACGGAGGCAATAATGATATCTGTTCCGGTGGATGTCCCCTTGCTGCAACAATAGAGGATGGCCAGCATAGAGCAGCAGACGCTTTTTTTCATCATAAATCAGGACATAGAGTTCCTACTCAGTTAAAAACATCACCGATTCTAAATTCTGAAGGTATAATCACAGGGGCAGTGGAAATTTTTAATGATAACTCTAAAAATTATGAAAATGTTGAGACTATTAAAAAATTAAAGGAAGATTTATCAATTGATATCCTTACCGGTATTGCAAATAGAAAATATATAAATCAAAAAATGGCCGAACACTTAAATGAATTGGACAGATATGGTAAAAAATTTGGGTTGCTCTTTATCGATATAGACCATTTCAAAGCAGTAAATGACGATTTTGGCCATGACACAGGTGACGAGATATTAAAAATAGTGGCAAAAACTTTATTTAAAAATATCAGATCTTATGATACAGCCGGCAGATGGGGTGGTGAAGAATTTGTAGTTCTGATTCAGAATATAGACACGGACATGCTTGAAAAGGAAGCAAACAAACTTAGATCCCTTGTTGAAGCTTCCAGTTACAACCTTCATGATTCTGATAAACATATAAGCGTTACCATATCAGTTGGTGCAACAATTTCCAGGGTTGGTGATACACCAAATGATATTATTGCCAGAGGTGATGTGCTGATGTACCAAAGTAAAAAAACTGGGAGAAATAAAGTTACAATATAAGAAGTAAAATAACTATTTATTATTTTGTATTGTTTTGTTTATTTATGGGAGATTTACGTTTAGGTGGCTGGATTAGAAGCAAACTATGTCGATCTCTACGTCCGCTTGACTATCTATTTATAAATTTATAAATCTACCAATTTAAGATAATCCACTAATAATATCCGACCAGTCCATTATAAATCCCTAATAAAAAAATAGGTATTTTACTATAAAACCAGGGTTGAGCCATATCAATACCTTATATGGATGCATGCATATTCTATCTTCTGTTGGTGGAGGCGGCGGGAATAGTTCTTTCGTCTCCCCTTAGGTTCACTGCAGAGACGCGGACTCCTTCACTTCGTCACGTCCGTACTTCTAATCACTGAAAGTATCTCATGTGATACTTTTCAGCTGAAACTTTACAAAACTTAACTCTTAAACTTACTCACTATTGGTGGAGGCGGCGGGAATCGAACCCGCGTCCAAAGATATTGGCACTTAAACTTCTACAAACATAGTTCATGTCTAGTTTTCGCTTTGAAAAATCACGTGAACAGTATCTTTCATCGCTATGCTATTTTAATTTTCCCTTTTTTAAGGAAACAGCCGGCCCTTAAAAAGGTATCCCTCTAACGGCGTTCTTTTAAAAGTGAGAGAAACTTTTAAAGAACGTTAGCAGCCTCTAGGCTGCTAAAGCTAATTCGCTTTTGTTTGCGTTTATTTTTTGTTCCAGCGTTTTACGAGTCTCTGGTACTCGGTTTGCCATCTAAGCTCAATCTACCCCTGTCGAATCCAAAACGCCCCCA
>CAYNMO010000352.1:0-2166 GCA_964398155.1 uncultured Actinomycetota bacterium
TTTACTGAAGCGGCGATAATAATCGCCGCTTCAGACTATAAAAATGCTTGGACCAGATTACTGAAATAATTTTTAGTTGGTTTTGGAGGTGTTTTTTGACAGAAGAAATAGTCTTGAATGTTAAGGGCATAGAAAAAAATTTTACCGGCACCAAAGCTTTAAGCGGTGTTGATTTTTCGCTTCGCAAAGGAGAGTTTCATGCATTAGTCGGAGAAAATGGCGCAGGGAAAACTACCCTGATGAATATAATAAGCGGGGTATTTAAACCTGATGCCGGAGAAATTTTTATTAATGGAAAAAAAGTTGAAATAAACAGTCCTCATGAAGCTCAAAAACTTAACATCAGTTTTGTACACCAGGAAATTGCGCTTTGCGACCATGTAACTGTGGCAGAAAATATTTTCATGCCGGAAATCAACGAGAGCAAAAGTTTTACAGTGAATTTTAAAAAATTATACAGCAAGGCAGTTGAAATACTGAAGCCCCTGGCAGACATAAGGCCGGATACACCTGTAAGTGAGTTGAGCATGTCAAATCATCAGATCGTTGAAATAGCCAGGGCACTTTCCATGAACTGTAAAGTACTGATACTTGATGAACCCACCTCAGCATTATCTGAAAGTGAATCAAAAGCGCTTTTTAAGATTTTACATGACCTGAAAGATAAAGGCATAGGCATTATATATATAAGCCACAGGATGAGTGAAGTTTTTTCCGAATGCGACAGGGTAACAGTTTTAAGAGATGGCAATTATTTGGGAACATACGATATAAAAGATGTGGACCGAAAAGAAATAATAAATAAAATGGTGGGGCGGGAATTGGATGATACTTATCCGCTTAAAAAGAAGAGAGATGAAATTTCCGGAGAAGTTTTATTTGAAGTCCGGGATTTCAATGGGAGCCGTTTTAAAAATATCAGCTTTAAATTATTTAAAGGCGAGGTACTGGGAATAGCGGGTCTTGTCGGTTCAGGCAGAAGTGAACTGGCCCAGGCAATATGCGGGCTCAGGACGGTTAAAAAGGGCAATGCATATTATGCAGGCAAAGAGCTTAAGCTGAACTCGCCAGGTGAATCAATTAAAAATGGCGTCGTATATCTTACAGAAGACCGGAAAATTGACGGTCTTTTCCTTGATCTTTCTGTAGTAAAAAATATATCTGCAATGGATATTTCCAAAATATCAGGCAAGTTGCTGATAAGCAATAAACTTGAAGAAAATCAGGCTAATGATTATGTGAAAACTTTTAATATAAAATGCCGGGGCATCCAGCAATCTGTGCGGTCTTTAAGCGGTGGCAACCAGCAAAAGGTACTATTTTCAAAAATATTAACAGTAAGTCCGAAGATAATTTTCATGGATGAACCAACACGAGGGATAGATGTGGGCGCAAAAGCTGAAATCTATAAATTAATCAGGAAACTTGCAGAAAGCGGTGTCGGAGTCATCCTGATTTCTTCTGAGTTACCAGAAGTGGTAGGTATGAGCGACCGCGTAATGGTGATGCATGAAGGTGAAAAATCGGGTGAACTTATTGAAGACAATATAAATGAAAAACAAATAATACATATGGCATCCGGAATAACAAAATAGGGAAAGAAAGGAATTCTGTAATGGTGGATATTGATACAAATCCTAAAATGAACCCAAGAAAAAATATATTTGGCCCATTCGGCAGGGCTCTGAATAATTTTCCTGAAATAAACCTGATTTTCATAATCGCCGTTATCTGGATCATATTGAGTTTTGCGTCCAAAAACTGGAACACTTGGGGGAATATCAGGGCAATAATGATGTCTTTTTCAATAGAAGGAATTGTGGTTATTGCAATGACCATAATGCTGATTGTCGGAGGTTTTGACTTATCCGTAGGCTCGGTCATGGCGCTTACGATGATTATTTCCGGACAGTTATTTCTGCAGGGTGTAAATCCATGGATTGCAAGTATTATAGCTATACTTATCGCCGGATGCATAGGTGCAATAATAGGCTTTTTTGTTACAAAGGTAGGCTTGAATTTTCTTATAACCACACTTGCCATTATGGTTGTTGCCCGTGGAGCCTGTTATGTTCTCACAAAAGGTACGCCGTTATCTTTATTTGAACTGCCTGCCAGTTTCAAATTTATAGGGCAGGGGCGTATTTCCGGAATACCTTTTGTTGT
>CAYNMO010000353.1:0-2143 GCA_964398155.1 uncultured Actinomycetota bacterium
CAAAACTTGGAAACAGCGGGTGGCAGGCAGCCTTAACAGCAATAGAAATGGCCAACTTGTATAAAACCCTGACAAAATAAAATACCGTAAAGTTTAAAAGGATCATAAAAAGAATTTTAATGATTTCTGCGCGCGTTGTGCACCATTAATAACCACTTTTTTGTTTTTTTAAGCTTAAAGATAATTATTTCCTGCACCAAAATCGGCTTTCCTGCACCTACACAAGTTAATTTTCTTTATACTTCCAAAAAGAATCCATTGATCTTGGTTTACCATTGAAATAAATAAATCCATCAGTTTTTAAAATCTTAAGCAAACCTTGGATTTGTCTTCTCGTCAACCTGTCATCAAATAAACGCAAGAAGTCTGACATTCTTCCAAGCTTATGATCTTTAAAATATTGCAGCAATAGCTCTTTTTGAATATTCTTATCAATCCATTTTCTTCTGGTATATTCTTCTTTTTTATCGATGAACCCATAATAATCTTTGGACAGGATATATCTTACTCCCCTGCCTGTACCAACTTTTTCGATTAAGTTAAGTTTAATAAACTTAACTATTTTCTCTTTATTATTACTTTTACCATCAGTTCTTATATTTTCCATAAAAATAATATCCTCAATTTCATTAAAAGTGATTTGTTTTTCCGCAGAAATTTTTTGAAGATATTCTACAAAATTTATATCCTGTACTTTGGATGGTATGTTTAGGACAACGTAATCTGGATCAGAATCACTAAAATGCGGTATCCCTTTGCCATCCATTATATTATTTTTAAAAACTCTGTCTAATCCTACTCCGGCTCTTTCTACGAGTCCTATCCTTTCAAGAGTTTCCATTAGAAATCTGTTTCGCCACTTACCTTCAACAATTAAAATGTTTTCTGGTGTTACTCCAGGTAAAAAACCTCCAGGACTTTTAATAGAAAATCTTTCCGGACTTAATTTTAAAAAAACCGATTCAGTTCTATTCTTATATTCTCTATGTGCAAAGGCATTTAAAACAGCTTCTCTAATTGAGTACTCGTTAAATGACCAAATATCTTTTTCAAAAAATCCCTGTCTGAAAGGAACTCTTGTATTTCTGGAATTTACTGCTTCCCATATTTCATTATAAATATTTAAGAAAGCCTTCCGCCAGGTTTTCCTGAAATCGAACTCTATTTTATTGGTATCGGAACGCCACTCCAAAATAAATTCCGAATTAGGAATATATTTGCTTACCGACTCTTCGTTCCCAAGAAGAATTATTGCAGCATTAGTAATAGATTTATGCTCCAATAACAAAAGTTTCTCAAGAACTATTTTATTTGAAAATTTCAAGTAACTGTCATTTTTTGTTTTTTCTGCCCATAGTTTTCTTAAATTATTTATTGCCTCACCATTTAAATCATTGAAAGCAGCATTATCACAAAACTCTTTACTAAAATCCTCTAATTGCTCGTTAAGAATATTTTTTAATGTATTGGGATCCATATCCTGCAGCTCATCTCCGACTCTCATTAAATACTGGCCATGAAATTTAAGGGGCTGTCCAATTAAATGACTCGGAATTGTAACTGCAACCACCCTATCAGCCCCAATAAAAAATTCTTCTATTTGAATTCTAAGATTTATTTTTCTGAAAATTTGAGATTTTGTATCTTCTATGTTTTCTAATGCCCTAGAACCAACAATATCTCTGGAACCAGTTTTTGGATTAATCTTATTTTTTACACCAAGTATAAAATAACCGCCTCCTTCATTGCCTATAGCTACAACATATCCCAATAAGGACCTTCTTTGACTTCCATCACTTCCTAAAATTGAAAAACTCTCTTTTGCTTCTTTGAACTCTAAGTTTTCATCCTCAGATTTTCTTTTTAATATGTCTAATAATTCTTTTTTGTCCATTTTAAGTTTCAAAAAAATAATTTATTGTTAAAGTAAATCTTTGAGATTCTCGATTATTGTTGTTTTTGTTTTTATTTCTAAAGATTTAGTTTTTATTTTTTTAACAACTTTTTCTTCAATGGCTAGTTTAAGATCTTTTTTACCTATATTCTTATTACTTTCATTCAAAACCATTACTTTTGGAATTTCCTCTAACTTTTTAGAGGTCTGCCATTTCTGCCATTGTTCTTGAATAATACCTAATTGAGG
>CAYNMO010000354.1:0-2126 GCA_964398155.1 uncultured Actinomycetota bacterium
TATGCCACTTTGTAATTTGCTATAGACATTATGATTACTACGGCAGGTATACTGCAGTTATACGGTGTAATGTGAGACAAACGCCGCAATTATTGATATTAATGCATGATGTAAGAAGAGTCATGATGCCAACTTTTATTATTGCAGGTATTTGCGCTGAAAGGACATAAAGAAATGATCAGTTCAGAAGACAGGGAATATCTAAGGTCTTTGGCAAAAAAAGTTAAAGAAATTTCAGATAATGATATTTTTTCGGATAAAATAGATTTATGGAAAAAGTTAAACAAGCTTCAAAGTAAGAGGCCAATGGTCCTTTGCACTATAACTGATGAACTTTGGCCGGAGTTGATCACAAAAAAAGAATTGATATTAGAGGATCCCTTTTACAGACATTTTGAATTTGAGTTTAAAAAATCGATATACAGATGGGATAAGATCCGGGATGATTCTGTAACTACCGATAAAGTTTATGTTCCCATTGATTATGGATTTACTGATTGGTTTGAAGGAAGAAAAAGGCCGTACGCAGCAGGCAATCCATATGAAAGCGATGGCAAGACTGCGGAATGTTTTCATCCATGTGTACTTGAGATTTCTGATTGGAAAAAAATCAGAAAACCTGAACTGAAGTATGTTGACTGGAAAAACACCCAGGAAAGAGTTGATAAAGCAAGTGACGTATTCGGAGATATTCTGGATGTTGTAAAAGGGCAGCCTTTCATTGGCAGTACTGATTCCATTCCCAAAGGATGGGGACTAAGCATGATTGACATATTATGCGAATTGCGGGGGCTGGAGCAAGTGTTTTTGGATTTGGTATTAAATCCTGAATTTGTCCATGAAGCCATGGATTTTTTGGCCGACGGATTATCAGGATACCTGGATACCTTGGAAAAAGAAAATCTTCTTACACTGAACAACAATGAGTTTTGGCAAAGTACAAATACACCGCTTGGCTCAAACGGCCTGGCAATATCCGATGAATTGCCCGGGGAAGGCTATGATGCAAATCACGTGATAGCCGGGAATCTTTGGGGATTTTTTCAGGCTCAGGAATTTACGGCTGTATCTCCTGAAATGCAGGATGAATTTGTCATAAAATACCAGAAGAGGATTGCACCAAGGTTTCCATTAATCTCATACGGTTGTTGCGAAAAAAATGATTATAAATATGATTATTTATTTAACGCATTTCCTAATTTGAGGGAGGTTTCTGTGTGTCATGAAGCAAACCTTGAGATAGCTGCGGAGAAACTTAAAGATAAATATGTGGCATCATGGAAACCTCATTGTACTATAGTTTCCAATTTCAATGAGACAAAAGTGAGAAATTATATGAAAATGGGTTTTGAAGCGCTGAAAGACTGCAATATGGTTTGCAGCCTGCGAGATAATTTGTCCCTGTTTGGTGAAAATGATGCAATTGAGCGTTGGACAGATGTTACAATGGAAATTTCAGAACAATATCATAAGTGACCGATATCATTAGGAGTTTTTTGGCATTTTAATTACAGGCATTATTTGTTTGCAAGTTTTGTTACTTTGAGAATTTCTTCTATCATCTCAAGTTTTCTTTTGTCCTGCTTGGATTCCATTGCCTTTGTAAAACAGCTGTGGAGATGGTTTTCCATCAAAATCTGGTGCGCGGACTTGAGCATGCCTATGACAGCAAGATTCTGCTGCATTATATCAATACAATATTCTTTTTCCTCTACCATCTTTATTATCTTTTCCAGCAAACTTTTTGATTTTTTAAAATTTATAAGGGATTTATTTCTACTGTCAATGCTGTTTTTGGTCTGTTCGTTCATTTTTGTTTTCAAACACCTTTCATTTATACTTTACACCTAAAAATTTTTAATTAGTTCCTGATAAATAACCACATAAAAAGACCAATAAAAAAATTAAGCCCAATTTAAGCAATCAATTTAACAAAAATCGCAATATTTACCAATAACTAATTAGCTCTAACTTTGCAGTTCTGTTGTTGCTGGATTAATTGCATAGATTAATTTTAAGAATTTTAAATTGAGTCATTTAAACCAACCATCCGGCAATAATTATTTAAAAGATTGGCGATATCAGCCCTGCAGCAGTAAGGGCAGATAAAAAATTAAATATTGCAA
>CAYNMO010000355.1:0-2126 GCA_964398155.1 uncultured Actinomycetota bacterium
ATATAGGGGGTGCTTTCGTGAATTCCTGCGTCAAGTATTTTTACTATATTTGGATGGTTAAGATTAAGGAGGCCTTCCTGGGCAAAACGCTCAAGAATTTTTTCCTTATCTGATACTTCCTCTTTTAAGACTTTTATGGCAACTTTGGAATTTGTCCTGATGTCCAGGGCAAGATAAATATTAGCCATTCCGCCGGAGGCTATCTTGGAGAGAATTTCATAATTGTTAATTTTAATGATTTTGATACTATTTTTCAACCCAGTTTAGAATAATTGAATCCGAGGCTTTACCTATTGAGTTGGATACAGTCGCAGTTAATGTATATGACTCGCCTATATTAGTTAAATTTATTTGCACCATATTTTTTCCCAAATTACCGAGACTGTCATCTTTACTAAACTTAATAGTTGGTGCCGGAAATCCTGTTACGCCGGCTTTTATTCTGTAATAGCAAATAGTGCCGTCTTCTGACAATAATGGTCCTTCGGAAACTTCAAGTTTTATTGTTGGTGATTCTTCAAAGATCTTTTCTTCAATATCATAACTTATTTCATCCATTTGGGTATTACTGTTAAAATTATATCTGGCGACTAACGAAACTCCATCTTCATAGTTTAATGAGGAACTTTTTAAAGCGTGCTCTGCATTTTGTTTATTATCAAAGAAAAAAATCTGAAATACCGGTACATTTTTAAACAGTACATTTTTATATTTATCCGCTATTATTCTTAAAATATTTAGTTCTTTTAGTTCAGTATATACATATACTGTTAAGCCTCTGACACCTATTTCTTCGTATTTTATATCTTTTTGGACATCATTTGTGGCCGTAGTGTCGACTGAAGAAGTTTCCTGTTTATTTGAATTGTCGCTTTCTGTAGATACAGCAGTATTGTCTTTGGTATTTGGAAGATATTTATTTTTAGTATATTGGTAACCAGAAATAATTGAAAAAACTATAATTCCCAATATGACCAACGCAATTATTACTCCTTTTGACGATCCGCTTTTAGTATTACCAATAGCTCCAATGGAATTGTAAGTATTCGTCACATACCACCTGTACCCGCAATTCTGGCAAATCGCGATTGTGCTGTGCGTTGTCCTGCTTTTGGTATTAGTGATAAGAGGGATAATTAGTATAATTCCAAGGGTTATTGTGGCAAGAAAAATCCACCAAAGCCACGATAAACAACCCCTGTTGCTGACTTGTGTTTCAGATTCGTTAGTAATTATAACGTTGTTGCTTTGGCATCTGCTGCAAATCATTATACTTTCTCTATATCCAAAATAACTCTAACATTATTTGATTTTATGTTATTTAGGAAATTAATCTTTTTCTTTGATCTGTAATCCCTGCCTGAATATTAATTTGTAAAATTAATATTCAGGATGATATTGGTTATTTAGATATTTTTATTTTTTGCTTTAAATTTTTTTCTTATATTCTCAGACAATAACCTAGATTTTAAGGGTCTCCCTAATCCAGCACCATTTTTACTTAATAATTTCATCACTTTCACCTTTTAATTCTCTTATCGGTGCATATTTCCTTTTTCTAAAGTATCTGCGGCTGCCTGACCGGAATACCTTAAGCCTTTTTTATTATTCCTGATACTTGACTAAAAAGTCGAGGAAATTGCATTTCCTGCCGATGTATTTATCAAAGCAATAGCAAACTGCAGCGGGATAATATAGTATTTATACAGATATTGAATTATTTATGAAATCTTAAACTTTTAGGGGATGAATATAATGATTTGCAGAAGATGTCAGAGTTATAACGTTATAATCACAAATGAATCAGAAACACAAGTACGGAGCAGAGGTTGCCTGGGGTGGCTTGGGTGGATTTTTCTTGCAACAATAACATTAGGGTTAATACTTATAATTCCCCTTCTTACAAATACCAAAAGCAAGACAACGAACAGAACTATTGCGATTTGCCAGAATTGTGGGTACAGATGGTATTTATAGCAAATGGTGTATAAAACTTAATACATCAAATTAAGTATGCCAAATACATTAAGCCGGGCATTTCTGATTATAAAATATCCTGGGATTTTATCTCTGAAAACATGTAAATCTCATAAAGCAGCCTTTGGTAGCTTTGTCAGAATTCCAGT
>CAYNMO010000356.1:0-2120 GCA_964398155.1 uncultured Actinomycetota bacterium
TCAAAACCGAACAATTCTTTTTCATTTTTAATAGCAGAAATTTTCATCACAGTTGGGGGTGTCCCAACATTCGTGCAACCGAGTATCAAAGTGACTTAAAATCCACACATATGTCGATTTTATGATAAGGGTGTATAAAATCATTACTATTTTAAATATCATCTTATCCTTCGTCCCAATTGATGTGTACTATAAATGGTACAAACATAATATTACGTCAAGGCTGGGTTTGCAATGGCAGGACTCAAGGATGTTTAATTGGGACAGTAAATTACTATATATTGTCGAGTTTCTGCCATGGACATTGTTCACAGGCATCGTTTACCAGTTTGATACCTGGTTGCACGAATGTTGGGACACCCCCAGATAGTAGATAAAAGGGTTAATAAGTCTTAAGAAAAATGAATTTATATAGTCCTGACGCTCAAGGGCAAATACTTGATTAAGCCTTCCTTGAACACCCAGAATAGCAGCTATTACAACAGTTGAGACCAAACTTGCATAAAAAAGAAGTTGTGAAACATCTAAATATTTAAGAGAGAGTTTAAAAGCTGTTGCAGATGTTGACCAGAAAAGAACTGTGAGCAGTGCCAGTCCGTATGCTTTATTCATTTAATCTCCTGCATAGATTTTACAATCTGCCCCAAATCTGGACGGATATTAATATCGCTGACGTGGATAAACCGCAAAATTCCTTTTTTATCAATCAGGAAGATCGCCCTCTCTGCAACTCCGTCAGTTCTTAAAATACCATAACTGTCTGCTACATTGCCGTGTGGCCAAAAATCTGAAAGAACTTCAAACCACAAAGCACCCATCTGCTGTGTCCATGCAAATAGGGTAGGCAGATTGTCTGTGCTGATGCCAAGAATAATGGTGTCATTTTGTTCAAAAAGGTTTTTTGCTATGTTGTATCCAGGCCACTGGTCAGAGCATACAGGTGTCCATGCTGCTGGAATAAAGGTCAGCATAACATTTTTTCTCTCTCTGAATTGACTTAATGTAACAGTCTGACCTGAGATGGCTTTAAGGGTAAAATCAGGGGCAGTATCTCCGACCTTGACTTTAAGCTGGCTATCAGTTGGCTTGAGTTGTCCTATGTTGTAAATTTTATCTCCGTAAATATCAGATAGGGCATAAATATTTAATGGGCTTACAATAAAATTAAACATTACGAACACAGTAAATATAAAAACTGTTATCGAATTACGCATATTTTTTATAACCTCCCTGCCTGTTTTATAATCTGCTCAATAAAGACTTGAGGCTCTCTATCTCCGCCAGATTCTGACATGAATAGCTTCAAAGAGCCATCTTTGAGCCTTTTAAATCCTATAAAATATGGTGTGCGAACCTGACCCAAAAGTTTGTGGATTTTAAAGTCCTGATCAGGCAAAAGAGGAAACTCAACTGAGTATGTTTTACGGAAAAAATCGACCTCAAACAAAGAGTTACCTACACCAATTCCTATAAGTTTGATCTTGTCCTTGTAGGATTCGCTCTTTTGAATAAGATTAAAAAAGTTATTCATATTTGGTGCATCTCTCTGGCAATGTGGGCAATACATGCTGAAAATCTGCACTATCACAACGCTTGCCGAAATGTCAGAAATATTAAAGGTCTCGCCGTTTATGCCTAAGTAAGCCTGATTTAATTTGTTCTCAGGGGCTTGAAGCTTAACTGTTAGCAGCTCTTCGCCCGTAGTCGCAGATTTTTTTTCTGCTGTCGCTGGTTTGTTTTCCGCTGTTGCAGATTCTTTTCCAGCGGTTACTGATTTTTGATTTTGTTGAGCCTGTAAATCCCCAAGAATAAAAGATGATGTAAATGTTAGTGTGACGAACACAGCTAAAACTATAGAAATATAATGGTAACGCATCAGAAACCTCCTATTAGAGACCAGAAATCTTGTTTTGAACCACACTGACATATCCCTGCTTTATTGCCTGCATATCAAGATGAATGGTGCAAATCATCTCAAGCGGTGGATAGAAATCTCGTGTCAGTTCTCTTAAATCAATAACTTTAATATATTTTCCACAGTTGTCGCACAGATCGACACGATACTCTTGTAATCAGGGTTATCATTGTTTGCCAATCTGAGTTGATTGCTTCCCGCTAAT
>CAYNMO010000357.1:0-2091 GCA_964398155.1 uncultured Actinomycetota bacterium
CCTTTGCCGTTTTTTCATTTGGTCTTGCTGGAATTTATATGTTTTTAAACATTATTGTTAATTCATCACTTTTTTTTCAGAAGGCAGACAATACGATGGGCGCAAAAGACAGCGGGGAAACAGACACCAGCAATACGATTAATTCATATTCAATTACGAGCAGTAATACAAGTGGAAATGGAGATACTGATAGTTTTAATCCTGGACTTGTATTGTTTAATTTTTTTGCAAAGAAGAGAAAATTTGCAGTACTTGTTTTCTTTGCGCTGCTTTTTCTTATATTTCTTCTTCTTTTTAAGAACTTAATTCTTGCCATTTTCATAGCAATAATGTGCACAGGTATTTTTATTGAATTTTTAGACGGAATTACCAGAAAAAGAAAAGAAGCTCTCGATATCCAGTTAATTGAATTTATTACAAACATTATTATTATGCTCAAGGCCGGAAAAGAAATAAGACAGATATTTAAAGAATCACTTGCATGCATCAAAAAACCTTTAAACAGTTTTATCAGGAGATTAGTTGCGGAAGTAGAGCTAAATATTTCAATGGACACTGCTCTTGACAATTTCGCAGAGAGCATCAGTGGCAGGGAAGTAAATTTACTGGCAAATGCAATAAAAATAAACAGAAAAATAGGCGGAAATCTTCTTTTTATTCTGGAAAATATAATAAAAACACTTCAGGAAAACCTAAAAATAAGATCCAGCATTAAAACTCAGACTGCCCAGAGCAGATTTTCAGGTAATTTTATTTCCCTGTTTCCTCTTGCCGGATTTATATTCATGTACTTTTTTTTAAATTCTTCCCTTGAAGAATTTCTTTCATCAAAACCGGGGGCAATTTTACTGGCAGCAGGGGCAATGCTGGAATTTGTGGGCTTTTTTATTATTAAAAAAATATTGAAGGAAGAGCAGGTATAAAAAGATGGCAATTTACGCTGTAGTGATTGCATATTTTTTGTTGATGCTGTTTTTAACATATTATTTTTTAAAAAAATTAATAATTAAAAGAAATACCATAAATAAAAGTCAGCCTGATGCTTTAGCTGTGGACTTGGAAAAATCTGAGTTATTTAAAAAAATAAATATGTTTTTTGCCCGAATTGGAAATTTTGGAAAAAAATTACTATTTAAAACTTATTATTTGAAACTGGAGAATCTGGTTTCATCCGGTAAGGAATATAAAAATTCCAGCCTGACCACGGAAGCATTTATAGGTTTTAAGTTTTTTTTATCCTTACTGCTTTTTTTGTTTTGTATTATTTTAATCAAAAGCCTCTTTTTAATAATATTTTTAGGTATTTGTGGACTGGCAGCAGGGTTTTTAATGCCTGATTATTTAATAAAATACATAAATATCAGGAGGCTGCATAAAATAGACATGGAGCTGCCAAATATAATTGATTTGTTGTATATCGCAGCTCTGTCTGGCCAGAATATCTATAATTCAATAAAAATTGTCACAGAAAAATACGACAACCAGATAAGCAGTGAATTTAAGATATTTTTAAAACAGATAGACTTCGGAATTGGCAGAAAAGAAGCATATATAAACATGCTTCATAATAACAACTCAGATTCCTTCAGGAGTTTTATTTTCACTCTGCAGCAGGCTGAAAACTATGGTTCTTCAATCAGTGAGCTTTTAAAACAGAAAGCAGAATTTTTAAGATTTGAGATTTCCCAGGAAATTGAAAAGAAAACCAGGCTTATTTCCACCAAAATGCTTTTCCCTCTTATCTTTTTAATTCTGCCTTCATTTATTCTTCTTGTCTGTGCACCTCTGGTATTTATGATGGGCGGAGACATGTTTATAAAATAAAAATAAATTGTCATCAAATTTATTAAAGTTGTCACGAAAGGAGGTTTAATTGGTTTTAAAAAAATTAATGCCAGAGGAGGTGATAAAAATAATTTACTTATTTTTAAACAAAATAAAAGACAGATTATTAAGCCAGAGAGGTCAGTCAACTCTTGAATACGTTCTGGTTACGGTAGTAGCAGCGGTTGTTTCTGCCATCCTTATCGCGATTGGAAAGCCTATGATAATTAAATAATGGTTATAATTCATTCCAAATTATATTTATAC
>CAYNMO010000358.1:0-2078 GCA_964398155.1 uncultured Actinomycetota bacterium
AAATGGCGCTTTTTTATTTTTTAAAAGAGTCTTCAAAATCTTTAATCACTTCTGATATTTTTTCCTGCTTCTGGCTGTTTAATAAAGGAGCTTTATGGCTGGAGATTATATTATTTGCCAAATCCCTGGCATTATCCATAATTGAGGGTTTTCCTTTTGTTACCCAGTTTGGAAAGATATCCCTGTTAGATACGTCATAATCCATATATTCTTCTGATTTTAAATATTTAAAAGTGTGGTCCTCCATCATAAAATCTTTATGCTGCCCGACCTTTTTGATGGCCGCAAGCCCTATGGTGTCGCTGCTGACGTTGACACCGCCAATATATTTCCTGACAAATTTTGCCATCTCATTATCCACCACGAGCTGTTCATAGCTGACTGACATACCGGTTCCAATCATTCCTGCGTTGATGACAACATCGATACCTGACTGGAAAGTTGAAATGATATTAAAAATCCTCTCAAAACCGTTCTGCTCATCATAGATATTTGAATCACTGTCAAAAGCGATACAGTGTGAAGGAATCTTGTAATAAGCAGCCAGCTGTGCTCCCGCAACAGTGCATATATTTCTTTCCGCTGTGGCTATAAGGACCGCACTTTTTTTCATCTCAAAAGTGGTCCAGCCTGCGCCATAAATAACTGGACAACCCGGGCTTATGAGCTGGGAAAATATTATGCCTGCAAGATTTTCGATATTATTCATTGTTACAAGGCCTGCAACGGTTATGGGAGATGTTACACCTGCATATGGTTGAGGCAATATAAGCAGCGGAAATTTCTCTGAGGCAATAGCAGCAAGGGCTTCAGCAGTTCCGCCTGACCAGGTAAGAGGGCTTATGGGGGATATCTGGCATATTCCTGCGGGTTCATTGCTCAAATCGCTGCTGCCTCCGGCGATTTTCATTATTTCAAGGAGGGCATGAGTTTCATTTGCATTTTCGGGCGAAAAAAATATGGGTTTTAACGTATTGTTTAAAACTGCATCGACCGCATGAAGTATAGATGCCTTGGGAAAAACATCCTGGGGCATAGCTTCAACACCAGCAATTTCTATGTTATCCAGGTAATCAGACAATAATGCAAAATTTCCCACTTCTTTTTTTGTAACAGGGCGCCTGATATCTTTTTTTTCATCGTAATAATAAATCGCATTATGTCCGCTTGCTGCGAAAGTTTTTTCACCTTTCCCAAGTTCCAGGAAATAATCTTTTTGTCTGCCATATATTTTTATTTCTTTTGGGGCGCGTCCAAGGCAATCATCAATTATTTTATCACTGAATTTTACTATCTTTTTAACCATATCCACATTTAGACCTTTTTGAGCCAGCAGCTTTAAAACATTGTCACTTAAAACTAAAATACCGGTATCCTTTAATACTTCTCTGCTGGCATCATCAATCATCTGGATTTCCTTTAAAGATAGCACCTCGGCCCTGTTTAATTTCATTCTTTCCCCCCGTAGATAAATTTTATTTAATTTTGACTGATTATTGGTCAGTTACTGCTGAATATTTATTTTCTATTAAATCTTTTTTTAAAATCAAACTTAAAACTTTTTTCAATTTGACACTTTTTTAAAAAACTGCCTGCCGGAAATTTATTTTTAATTATTAACTGGTTCCTGGTGAATAACTCAAACATTAGAAAATTGTTTGTTTAAGTTAAGCTTAATATTTTATCAATTTGGCCTATTTGGTTAATTGTTCAATAGAAATTAATTGTTTAATTTTCTGCAAGGTTTTTTTAGCCTTATCAAAATACTTTTTATAATCAGAGGTTTCTGTTTTTCAATTCTTTCAAGACCTTTGCAGTTATTGTCTTTACCAGTGTTTCCACATCCGGGTTTTCTGTAACACCATGGAAATTGTTTCCTGTGCCGCTTGGGTCCCATCCGGGATTTTCGCGATAAAATCTAACCAGTTCTTTGCCTTTCCCGATTGAACCCGCCTGTTTTAATTTGGATATTATTTCATCTTTCATTTTATCCCGCGCAGGTATCAATATATCGCTTGGGTAAACAAATTCTTTCCCTTTTTCTTTCCTGATTTCATCTATTTTTTCAAAAAAAACAT
>CAYNMO010000359.1:0-2066 GCA_964398155.1 uncultured Actinomycetota bacterium
GAGCATTGTTTAAAATAAATTTTGCTTATTGACAATAATATTTATTTTAAATATAATCCTAAAAATAAGGTATATTTAAATGTATAAAAAAATACAATTAAAATAATGACTCTTAACTTACAAATAATCTATTTAAATTTTCCAGTAAAATCATCTTGTTCTATTAATTTCATTTAATTTTTTAATAGTTATTAATATCGGGAAAGGAATATGAAATGAAGCCAGATGCAAAAAAACGTTTGGAAATATACGAAACATTACTCCTTATAAGACAATCAGAATGGAAAATGACAACTTTATATAAGAACGGAGAGCTCGATGGGCACGTACTTCCCTGTCTTGGCCAGGAAGCTATTCCTGCCGGGTTTTCAAAAGTATTGTCTCCTGATGATATGGTAGTTACGGGGCATCGAGGCGGAGGACACTATATAGCCAGAGGTGGAAACATTAAAGAATTATGGGCAGAGTTATATGGAAAGAGAAACGGAGTGCTGGGAGGCAAGGGAGGCCAGATGCATCTTGCTGATATGAGAGTAAAAACCATTGCAGGAAATGCAATAGTCGGCGCCAATTGGGTATTGGGATGTGGAGCCGGTTTTGCAGCCAAACAGAATAAAAGAGGGCAAATTGCAGCCGTGTTCGGGGGCGAAGCCTCTACAAACAGGGGCACATTTCATGAGGCCTTAAATATGGCAAGCTTAAAAAAGCTGCCCATTATTTTTACAGTTGAGTTTAACGGAAAGCAGTTATGGGATAATTACAGCTATGTGACGGCTGTCAAAGAATTAGCAGACAGAGCAAAGGCACATGACATGCCGGGTTTTACATGTGATGGAAATAATCCTGATGCTGTTTACGAGGCTGCTTCAGAGTTTGCAGAAAGGGCAAGGAAAGGCAATGGACCGTCGCTGCTTGTTTGTAAGACTTTTAAGTGGTATGACAGTGGCTCAAATCAAAGACAGACTGATGAAGAAGTAATTGAGGGAAAAGAGAAGTATGATCCCGTTAAATTATATTCTTTAATGTTAAAATCAGAAGGCATACTTGATGATGCGCAAGAGAGGATTCTTAACGATAAAGTATCGGCTATTCTGGAAGAAGCACAAGAGTATGGAAAAGCTGGGCCCTTGGTAACTGCCGAGGACTCATATTCAAACGTTTTTACAGGCACCGCATTTTAAAAAGGAGAATAATTAAAATGATAAGAATGAAATATGTTGAAGCGCTTAGAGAAGTTTTAAGGCAGGAAATGGTCAGAGATGAAAATATATATCTTATCGGGGAGGCGCTTGGAGGAAAAAACCAGGGTGTTTTTAAAGTAACGCAGGGGCTTCAGGAACAGTTTGGTCAGGAAAGAGTTGTGGATACTCCCATATCTGAAGCATGCATTGCAGGCGCAGCAGTAGGATCCGCAATATTTGGAAGGCGTCCTGTTGCAGAAATTATGTTTGGTAATCTGATGGCGTTATGTGTTGATGAATTGCATAACCAGGCAGCTAAATTTCACTATTTGACAAATGGAATGATAAAAGTTCCTGCAGTAATAAGATGTGTAAATTGGAACAGGCTTGTTTCAGGACCCCATCATTGCGGGACTATGGATGCAATGCTGATGAATTCACCTGGTCTTAGAGTTGTTGCTCCTGCAACACCTTCAGACGTAATGGGACTTATGAGAATGGCTTTAAGGCAGGATGATCCTATTGTATATATAGAACATTCTTCCTTATATTCAATTTCAGGCGAAGTTCCTGAGGATGATTTCATAGTTCCTCTTGGAAAAGCCAATGTAGCAAGAGAAGGGACCGATGTTACGGTTGTTGCTTACAGTATCACTGTACACGACTCTCTTAAAGCAGCAGAAAATCTGGCAAAAGAAAATATATCTGTTGAGGTTATAGACTTAAGGACGCTGGTTCCATATGACAAAGCTGCAATACTTGAATCAGTTAAAAAGACAGGCAGGCTGGTTGTAGTATATGAAGGATACAAAACAGCCGGGGCTGGAGCAGAGATTTCGGCAATGGTTGCTGAAGAAGCTATAGATTATCTGTCAGCTCCTATAA
>CAYNMO010000360.1:0-2056 GCA_964398155.1 uncultured Actinomycetota bacterium
TCTCTATGAGAAAGCTTTAACTCTTCATTTTGCATCTCAAGCTCAATCTGGTGTATTCGCAGCTCATGAAGCAGATCCTCTGTTTTTTGGGCAGAAAGAGCTTTGGGTGGGGTCATCGTGCTTAGCTTTTCAACAGCCAGCTGCCTCAGATTATCTGACGATTTATGTCTGTCATTGTTTATAGCCATATTAGGGTATCTTTTAAAAAGATAGATTAATTTTAAAACAAAATCAAATCTCTCTGGCTAAAGTCCGCCTTAGAGTCAAAAAATCCAGAATCTTTGGTCATGCAAATACCAGAACTTAATTTAAGCAAATTACTAACCAATGCTTAGTAATTTAACAGATATAATACAGACAGCTTAAATTATTTCTGTCCCGCTAAAACCAGCTAATTATTCACTAATTTTCTGAGGGGCGATAAACCCAGTAACCTGATTAAATTATATGTAAATTATTTAATTTTGCATATAATTAATTAATTAATCTCTGTTACTTAAAACTGAAAACTATTTGGTTTGAAAAATGCAGCCCCTCCTAAAGACATATCCTTAAAATTATTTGTTCTTTTATCTATTAAAGAAATCAGAAATACAGAAAGGGTACGGTTCTCTTTTAGGCCCACATTATTTTTGCCTTCCTTTTTTAGAAGTTATTTTAATTGACTAA
Organism: uncultured Actinomycetota bacterium; assembly: GCA_964398155.1. Lineage (GTDB taxonomy): Bacteria > Actinomycetota > Humimicrobiia > Humimicrobiales > Humimicrobiaceae > JAMDDL01. The sequence goes on from CAYNMO010000360.1 coordinate 670, forward strand.
AATGGAGGCAGCAGAACTTTTGCAAAAGAACATGTAGTGTTGTGGCAGCAACTATGATAATCTTAACAGTAATAAAATGATAAGCAACGCTTCAGCCACAACCCGTGTCAGCTTAAAGTGCCCTGGTTAAAATCAGTTTTAACAACAAATTGCCTTTAATAAGCAGCATTGTATCGTTTAATTACTGAATAGTTGCAATGATAATTATTTTACTGATATGTAACATTTATCTATCAGAATACGTTATCAACAATAATGCTAAAAAAATATAATGGAGCTAATAATACTAATGAAAAAAAAATTAATTACTTTATTTGTTATTTGTTTGCTTGCCCTTTCGATGCTGGCATGTTCGCAGCAAAGCGTAACTCAAAAAGAAACACCTGCAGCCGTTTCTGCTGTTGCAAATACAGAAAGTACTGGCGATAGTATTTCTTATGGCGCACAAGGGGCAAAAAATGAAAAAAATCTGACTATCGAAAAGATGCTTGCTTATGCAATACAGGATGAATATCTCGCATACGCAGAATATGAATATATTCTGAAAAATTTTAACAATCCAAAACCTTTCAGCAATATTATTAATGCTGAGAAAAAGCACATCGGACTTCTAAGCCCCTTGTTTGAAAAATATAATTATCAGGTTCCGGCCAATACGGCAAAGGATTATTTGCTTTATCCGGAAAGCATAGGGGATGCATTAAAAACCGGAGTTCAGGTAGAAATTGACAATATTGCCATGTATGAAGCTTTTCTTAAAGAAGAACTTCCTGCCGATGTAAAAGCTGTTTTTGAAGAACTTAAAGCCGGCTCCGAGAATCACAAGAAAGCCTTTGAAAAAAATTAATAAAAGAGTCTGACAGACAAGAAAAAATATGGTTATTTGTTTTTTATATTGTTAAAATTATCACGGACTATTTAATATTTTTATTTTTTGGAGAACTGAAATGATCATAGATTTTCATACACACACTTTTTTATCAGATGGCGGAAACAGCCCTATTGAGCTTATAAGATATGCCTGCGTAAATGATTATTCAATGATAGGAATAACAGACCATGTTAGTTATTCTAATATTGACTATATCATAGGAGCCGCAATCAGAGACTGCGCTCTTGCTGAGCGTTTCTGGAATATCAGAGCCATTCCGGGAGTAGAACTGACAAACGTGCCGGCAAAAAGTATTAACGAGATTGCCCGTTATGCAAAGGAAAAGGGAGCAAGACTTGTACTGGTGCACGGCGAGAGCATATCGGAAAATGTTGAGCCCGGAACTGATTATAATGCTGTAAACTCGGATTATGTCGACATACTTGCACACCCCGGGCTTATAACTTTGGAGGAAGCAAAAAAAAAAAAAAAAAGAGGTATTTATCTTGAAATAAC
>CAYNMO010000361.1:0-2020 GCA_964398155.1 uncultured Actinomycetota bacterium
AAACAATATTTATAAAGAGATATCTGAACTTCAAAAAAATATCAGCAGTTTTTAAATAGTAGTAATTTTATATATATAACCATAAAGAAAGAAAAGACATTATTGTCTAGCTAATTTGAAAATTATCAACACTTTAAGAATCTTTATGTCAGGAGGTGAAAATTACTTTATTTTTTTATCATTAAATTTACTGAATTATTAAGGAGGAAACAAAAAGAATTTAAAAGTATTAATTTTAAAAAATTAGACAAAAAAGGAATTACAAATGAAAAAAAATATTTTAACTACAAGCATTATAGCTCTTATATCTTTAATGATTATTTCAATGTCTTTATTTGGCTGCGCAACTACAAGCACAACTGCTGCTGCTGCTGTCACTACTGCAGCTGCTGCCGCTGAAACAACTGCTGCTGCCGCAACAACAGCTGCCGCCGCTGAAACTACAGCTGCTGCTGCTGAAGTTACTATGCCAACTACCGCTGATGGCGGCAGAGATGTAGCTGCTTATCTAAAAACATTGGACAATAGTAAATTCGAAATAGTCCAAGCTAATAAAGCAACTGGCATCAGATGGTTTGATGATATGGAAAATGGAATTGCTCAATTTGGTGTAGATTTTAAAACCAAAGCTTCAAATCAAGCTCCTGATTCCGGAGATGCAGCGCTACAGAACAAAATTATGGAAGATCTAATTGCAAGATTAGCTCCAAATACAAGCGCTATCATATGTGTTCCAAATGATGCAAAAGCAATTGATCCAGTAGCTGGCAAAGCAAATGCAAAAGGTATTCTTACTATAGGTTATGAAGGCACAACTATGGAAAACATAACCTATGATTTGGAACCTTATGATAATGTTGCTTTTGGAGCTACAATGATGGAAGCTTTGGCAAAAAGCATGGGCGGGGAAGGCGAATATGCCGTAACAGTTGGTCTTCTTACTATGGAAGTTCATATGGTATGGGCTAATTCAGCTGTAGAGTATCAAAAAGCAAATTATCCTAATATGAAGTTAATCACCCCAACCTATATTGAATCAGGAAATGACCCGAAAAAAGGCTACACAGCAGTTCAGGAACTTTTAAAAGGTAATCCTAATTTAAAAGGTATTTTATTTTGTGAAGGTGCTACTCCTTCATCAGCTGGACAAATAGTTGAAGAGAAAAACCTAATTGGAAAACTATTTATATCAGGCCTGGCTCTTCCTTCAACAGTTAAGAACTATCTTGAAAGTGGAGCAATCTCAAGCGTGTCATGCAGCAACCCTATTAATCAATCCTATTGTTTGGGCGTAGTTGCTTTGGCAGCTCTGCATGGGATAAAGTTACAAGAAGGCGATTACCTGGGAAGAACTGGATATAATATCCTTAAAGTTGACGGTAAGATACTTTGGGCTGATGGTGCAATAACAGTCACCAAAGACAATGTTAATGAGCCTTCGATGGATTTCTAATAAAGATTTAACTATTTACATTGGGGGTTTAATCGACCCCCAATGTAACACATTAAAAGAAAATCATTAAATTAGTAATTTATTTTAAAGATTTTCTTGATAAAATTAGAATTTATATAAAATAAATAAAAATTATTAAATTAAATAATAAATAAAAGATGGAAAAAACTATATTAGATTTAAGGAATATAAGTAAATTTTATGGTGGAGTAAGAGCATTATCCGACTTTAGCATGACCATTGAAAGTGGGGAAATCCACTGTATGGTTGGCGAAAACGGCTCAGGAAAATCAACATTAATAAAAATCACCTCCGGAGCTTTAAAAGCAGATTCGGGAGAGATTTTTATAAATGGTAAGTTATATAAAAATTTACAGGTTATGGATGCTATAAAAGAAGGAATTCAGGTTATTTATCAAGACCTTTCTTTATATCCTAATTTAACTATTGCTGAAAATATAGCAATGAATCAGCTTATTGAAAAAAATCTAAAATTAGTAAGTTCGAAAACAATCCATAATATTGCAAAAGAAGCAATAAATGAGTTAAAAATAAACCTCGATCTTG
>CAYNMO010000362.1:0-2018 GCA_964398155.1 uncultured Actinomycetota bacterium
TTTCGCCCATTGCGCAATATTCCCTACTGCTGCCTCCCGTAGGAGTCTGGGCCGTATCTCAGTCCCAGTGTGGCCGGACACCCTCTCGGGCCGGCTACCCATCATAGCCTTGGTAAGCCATTACCTTACCAACTAGCTAATAGGCAGCGGACTCATCCAAAAGCGGAGGCCTTGCGGCTTCCTTTGTTATATCAATCATCGAAAGATATAAAACATTCGGTATTAGCTATCCTTTCGAATAATTATCCCGATCTTAAGGGCAGATTGTCCACTTGTTACTCACCCGTTCGCCACTTGCTTTGCAAAGGTATTGCTACTTTCACATCACACGTTCGACTTGCATGTATTATGCACACCGTCAGCATTAATCCTGAGCCAGGATCAAACTCTCAAATAAAACTAACATTTAAAACAACTTATTTAGAACTTTAACTCGCACTATTTAGTTCTCAAAGAACACTGTATCTTTCAAACTTACATAAGTTATCACAATCACTTTTCCGTGTCAATAAAATATTTAAATTTCTTTAAAAATTTTTATTTCACTCGGAAAGGGATGAGAAACTTATGTAAAAAAAACAAACTACTTCTTTAAAGCTTTCTTAGTATAGCATCACGCAAATATAAGTCAATAAATAATTTTCATTATTTATAAAAAATTTGAGATTAAATTAATATACTTTTCTGGTATTATACATCCTTATCTTCATCAGGAACTGGTTTTAATTCAATTTTTTTAGCCATAAAACTGTTTTTAATTTCTTTTTCAATTTCATCCATTAACTTTGGGTTTTGAGACAGATACAGCTTGGTATTTTCTCTGCCTTGGCCTATTCTTTCACCTTTATACGAATACCATGATCCGCTTTTACCTAAAACCTCTACTTGTGATCCCAAATCAACAAGGCTTCCTTCTCTGGATATACCCTTACCATACATAATATCAAACTCTGCTGCTTTAAAAGGTGCCGCTACTTTGTTTTTAACAACTTTTACCTTTACCCTGCTTCCAACCATTTCAGTTCCGTTTTTTATGGTATCAGTTTTTCTTATATCCAGCCTGACAGAAGAATAGAATTTTAGAGCCCTTCCTCCAGGTGTCACTTCCGGACTTCCAAACATTACGCCTATTTTTTCTCTTAACTGATTTATAAAAATAACTATTGTTTTTGTTTTACTGACAAGACCCGTTAATTTTCTAAGAGCCTGCGACATCAGCCTTGCCTGGAGTCCGATAAAAGAATCTCCCATATCACCTTCAAGCTCTGCTCTTGGAACCAGTGCTGCTACTGAATCTATTACAATAATATCAAGTGCTGTACTTTTTAAAAGTATTTCGCAAATATCCAGCGCCTGCTCACCGCTGTCAGGCTGAGATAAAAGAAGCTCATCTGTATTAACACCCAAATTCTTGGCATAAATAGGGTCAAGTGCATGTTCTGCATCAATAAATGCAGCTATCCCTCCTGCTTTCTGGGCATTTGCTATTATGTGAAGTGCCAGAGTAGTCTTTCCGCTTGATTCCGGTCCAAATATTTCCGTAACTCTGCCTCGTGGTATTCCCCCGATGCCTAATGCCATATCAAGCTCTATTGATCCTGTCGAAACTGACTCAATATCCTTTAATGCTCCCTCTCCGTTTAGCTTCATTATGGCACCTTTGCCATAAGCTCTTTCAATTTGAGCCAAAGCATTTTCTATTATTTTTTCTCTATCCATTCTTTCTCCTCTTAAAATAAATTAAAAAAAAAAAAAAAAAATGTATACTGCTGCTAAATTTAAGTCTAAAAAATTATTATCTGAATGTTGTCACTTAAATATAGTTTTAAATATCTTAAGTAATTACTTAATGTCTTTTTATGCTTTAAAGTATTTTATCATATATGCAATTATATATATAGATAATTAATAAATATTTTTAAAGAAACTATTCCAGATAATACTCCTTCTCAATTAAATATTCCGGACCTTTTCTTGACAATATACTTTCAAAAAGAATTATCTTGTTGCACTTTATG
>CAYNMO010000363.1:0-1997 GCA_964398155.1 uncultured Actinomycetota bacterium
TCCCCTGCCTGAAGCCCCTCAATAAATTGTTTTTTTTCTTCAATCATTTAATTTTATATTCCATTTCTTAAAATATTTTATTTTATCATAATCGGTCATGTCATATTGGAGAGGAGTTATTGAAATATACCCGTTTTTTATTGCACAATAATCTCCTTCATCACACTTTGACAGTTCAATAAAATCACCATCCATCCAGTAATAGTCCCTGCCCCTTGGGTCTGAACGCTTTAAAAAATAATCCTTAAATTTTGCATCACTTTGTGAAGTAATTTTTATTCCTTTTATCTTTTCAGGAGGCAAATCAGGTATATTGATATTTAGAAGAGTTTTTGGTGGTAAAGAATTGTCTAAAAGAAGCATATTGGCAATATTTTTAGTAAATCTTGCAGAAAATCCATAATCCGGGTCAGCATAACTGTCAACTGAAACAGCAATTGAAGGAATGCCATCAGAAATACCTTCTGTTGCTGCTGAAACTGTTCCTGAGTATATTATGTTTTCTCCTACATTTGAGCCTCTGTTAATCCCTGAAACGAGCAAATCGGGTTTGGCTCCAAGAAGCTCCTGATAAAGCTTTACGCAGTCTGACGGAGTTCCGTTAACTCCGAATCCATAAAACTTTCCATTCCGATATTCTTTCTTTACCCAGATTGGATCAAAAACAGTGATGGCATGGCCCATTGCACTTCTTTCAAATTCAGGGGCTATTATCTTCACATCAAAATCTTGATCTTCAGAGAAAACCTCGTAGAGTTTATAAATACCCTCTGCCTCGATCCCATCGTCATTTGTAAGTAATATAAGCTTTTTATCCATAAATTTTCCAATAAAATTATAAACCGTTTTGCAAATTGAATATATTCTATAATTAAAATAATTTTTATACCATAAAATGCTGTAAATCTTAATTTATGAATATTATTTTTTCTGCCAGGGCGCATCAATTAAAAAAGAGACAGGCTTTCGCCTGTCTCTTTTAATTTAATTATTTACATATTTTAAAACTATTAATCTAAATTATTCACCAAAAGCTGATTTACCTGTTGTATCCATTATCATCTTTGCAATCTCATCCAGATTTTCAGGAGTAACAAGCTCTACTGGTGCAGGAATTTCAACATTTTCATATGCTTTTCCGTCAACAAGAATTTCCTTTAATGTTTCTACAGCTTTATATCCAATAAGATATGGCTGCTGAAGAACTGTTGCTGAAAGTATTCCGTCTCTCATTGCTATAAATTCTTCAGGATCACCATTGTAGCCAACAACTTTTATGTCTTTGTTTTGTGACTTGACATAGTTAGCAGCACCAACAGCTTCTCTTCCTGATACAAAGAATGCGCCTTTGATGTCCGGAGCAGCCGACATCATTTGTTGCATTGTATCATATCCACCTTCAGCTGATGGATTTTGAACAATAATATCTGATTGAATATTATACTGAAGTTCATCAGCTTTAGCTTTAAATCCTTCTCCTCTTTGTCTTGCATAAGTCCACTGAGGTTTACAGTTTCCAAGTCCAAATATAGTAGACTTGTCAGGATATAATTTTGCAAGAAAATCTGCTGCCAGTCCTCCACCCTCAAAGTTGTTTGAAATTATAAGAGCATTAACAGGACCTGATTTGCCTATATCAGCACACACTACAGGAATGCCGGCATCTCTGGCTTTTTGTACTGCAGGACCCATAGCAACCGGATCAACTGGTGTTGATACTATACCGCTTACCTTCTGGTTAACAAGGGTATTCATATCCTGAACCATTTGTGTCGCATCAGATTTTTGGTCAAGCATTGTGTATTTAAAACCTAAAGCAGCACATGCATCCTTGACACCCTTTTCAACATTCTGAAAGAATGTATATTCCATTGACCATACTGAAAAACCGATGGTAACATCTGCAGCTTTCATTGTTTTTGCATTTATGGATTTAGTCGAAGTTGTTGTTTCTTTTAGAACTGTAGTATCGGAAACTATTGCTATCGTTTTATCAG
>CAYNMO010000364.1:0-1978 GCA_964398155.1 uncultured Actinomycetota bacterium
GAAGCTGAAAAGGAAATCTATAAAAAGCAGGCTCTTAATGAGGGCAAACCAGATGCAGTTCTTGAAAAAATTGCAGAGGGCAGAATTAAAAAGTTTTATCAGGAAAACTGTCTTCTTGAGCAGCTCTACGTTAAAGATAATGACATGACAATAAATGATCTGGTCAAGCATTCAATTGCTAAAATTGGTGAAAATATTGTCGTCAGAAGATTTTGCAGATTTGTTCTTGGAGAAGAAACATAATATATAATTTGTAATAATAAGTTTCTGGCAAAATGCTGGCAGAATGTCTAAAACTTTTGAAAATTTTAAGCCATATTACAACAGATGATTTACTAGAAACTGAGCTATTAACCATAAATTATTTTATGGTTAATAGCTGGCTGTAATTGTATGATTTAGAAAATTTTTAGCCTGATAAAGATAAATTGTCTGGTGAAAAAATTGAGTTAGTTACGATTAATTAATTAGTAATCGTTAAAACGGTTAATTATATTTTTTTAATGTTTTATAATACTTTTTACTTCTGATGACACAACAAAAATATAAGAGAATACTGTTAAAAATAAGCGGAGAATCTCTTAAAAGCAGTGAAGGCAGCTCAGGGATTGATTTTAAGGTAATGGGCAGAATTGCTCTGGAAATCAAAGAGGCTAATGACACCGGTGTTGAAATAGCCGTTGTAATTGGTGGCGGAAATTTTTGGAGAGGAGCTACTGCCAGTGAGCTGGGCATGGAAAGAGCTGCTGCTGATTACATTGGGATGATTTCGACCGTGATGAACGCCGTAGCTCTTCAGGATGCACTTGAAAAAAAAGGAGCTACAACAAGAGTACTGTCAGCCATAACGATGCAGGAGATAGCAGAACCTTTTATCAGAAGAAGAGCTGTCAGGCATCTGGAGAAAAAAAGAGTTGTTATTTTTTTTTTTTTTTTAGGAAAAATGTATTTTAGAACTGATATGGCAGCCGCGCTTAGCGTTCTAGAGTTCAATTTGGAGATAATTTTTAAAGCTACCAGGGTTGATGGTGTATACGATAAAGACCCGCTAAAATTTAAAGACGCCGTAAAATTTAAAGAATTAACTTATCTTGATGTAATAAAAAAAGGTCTTAAAGTACTTGATTCAACAGCTACTACTTTATGTATGGATAATAACATTCCAATTGTGGTTTTTGATATTACAAAACACGGAAATATCAAAAATTCAATTATGGGAGAAAAAATAGGCACAATAATATCCAGGGGGTGAGTTAAAATTAAAGACGCACTGCTTGCAGACAATGAAAGAAAGATGACCATAACGATAGATAAAATTGTTATGGAGTTTAATACGGTAAGGACAGGAAGAGCTTCAGTAAACTTGCTTGACAGAATTTTTATAGATTATTACGGTGTCAAAACTCCTTTGAAGCACATATCAAACATAAGCCTGCCTGAACCCAAGACAATAGTAATTTCACCTTATGAGCCCAAACTGCTAAAAGATATTGAAAAACAGATACAGACTTCAGATCTTGGACTTAATCCTTCAAATGATGGCAAAGTAATAAGGCTGTCCATACCTGCCCTTACTGAAGAGAGAAGAAAAGAACTTGTAAAAGTCGTTAAAAAATTTTCCGAAGACGGCAGAATTGCAGTCAGAAATATCAGGCGTGACGGTATAGAGGAATTTAAAAAATTAGAGAAAAAAGCTGATATAACAGAAGATGATCTTAAGAGTCTTGAAAGTGACATACAAAAGCTTACTGATGAGTATATTGAAAAAATAAACAATATTCTGGCTCAAAAAGAAAGTGAAATTATGGAAGTATAGGTGTATATAAATAAGACTTAAAATTTTTTCACGATTTTTTTCAAGTGATAACATACTTACAATTGAAGAATTAAAAAAAAATAATTTTCCCCGGCATGTTGCGGTAATAAAGGAAGGAAATGGTCGTTTGGCTGCGAAGAGGGGTCATGCTTCTATTGACAG
>CAYNMO010000365.1:0-1962 GCA_964398155.1 uncultured Actinomycetota bacterium
TCCTTTTACAGTAGGTAACGGGTTTACCATACCTGAAAATCTCGTTAGTATTCTAGACAGTCATGGATTTGATCAGAACGAATACGATGGTAGTTTTATTATTCCACCCCAGATATACCCGGAACGTAGTTTTCTTAAAAGATTTATTCCCTGGCAGGCACTTCTTTTTAGCAATAATGTGATAATACACGCGAAAGATACACTTGTCTTAAATGAAAGCGGAACAGTAAATAAAGTTTGTGCAGATAATCTGGGATACTTAAAATTAAACCACTGTCTCCTAAGTATAAAGCTAAGTATAGTATGCTCAAATAATGAAATCGCTAATCACATAGAAGTGGAATTTAGCTTTACTTCTTTTGAAATATTGGAGCCTAATCTGGATAAGTTTTTAAAAGCTGGCCTTCATGAAAGCAAGGTTTTGGAAGGTGCAAAATCTGTTTATGACAGATTAAAAAATATACCTGAAAAATATCGAAATGGCGTTTATGCCTATATACTTAGAAAAGACGAAATACTTTTAGATTTTATATATTTGCCAGGACTGGTTTATAGATTTGGATTTATAAAAAAAAGCCTGACACCTAATATCCTTTTTGCGATAACTGGCAGGCAGCTTTTTGTGTTTGAAGATGATCTTTCATGTGTTGGATTATATACCCGGATAGTCACATTTATTCCAATAGACAATGTTAATTCTATATCATAAAAAAAAAAAAAAAGGTTTACCAGGGTTATAATAAAGATAAATAAAGACAATATATCAGAAGAGTTATTATTTGGAATAGAAGATAAATATACTGGTGATGTCAAAAGTCTTTTAACAGCTATTGCCAAATAGGTTCGATATGTTTATTAATTTCAAAAGGTTACAAATCCACCCCTCTCCCATTCAAACACTTTCTAAATAGTTAATGATGAATAACTCAGTTTTAGTAAATTATTTGCTTAAATTAAGCTTAAAATTTTCCTGATTTGATTGTTTTAGCCAATTGAACACAAGAAACTAAATAAATAAAGAACAGGGTAAATTGTTAGTTTATTTATAAACAGACCAGCTCCAGCCATTTGATGAAGAGCCACTGGCTGAAGAGTAGCTTTCATTTAGCTTTCCGCTAATTGAATAAGACAGATCTTTGCCGTAACATCCTTCAGTAAGAGCTGTGGCGCTTCCTGAAAAATTTCCGTTTATCTGCCTGCTTTCTAAATCCATTTGACCATAAATGCTGCCCTTTACACTGTAATTACATGTTTTAGTTGTATCACCGCTTGTTTCAGTCTGGCTGTAAACCAGACTAATGCTTCCTGAAACACTTCCCGTAATCAGATTAATAGTCAGATTCATACTGTTGGCATAACCGCCTATGCTACCATATAATGAAATATACTCTGGCAGATCTGGATTTTGGGTTGTTGTTGTTGACCCCGCAGTTGTTGTAGTAGATCCGGCAGTCGTTGTGGTAGACTGGATGGTTGTTGTTGTTGATCCGGCAGTTGTTGTGGTGGACTGGGTAGTAGTTGTCGTTGACTGGGCGGTTGTTGTAATTATGTCATTTTCTGATGTTTCCGATGCATCTGAAGAAACAGTTGTTGTCTGCTCTGCATCTGATGTTTCAGTAGACTGGCCCGCAACATCTCCGGCTATCTGCGCCTCGTAATTGTTTATAAAAACATCTGCCTGGGAAATTTTTGCATTTAAGTCTTCAATAATTCTTTTGTCATTTTTATAATCTATTAAATTCTGGGCCCAGACACTTTCCGGATCCAGCTTGTCAATAATTGCAACTCTTTGTTCATATTCTTCTTTAGCCTGCTCCAGCATTTTTAAATACTTTCTTTTAGTGACGATATTCTTGGTTATTAGAATGTTTGATTTACAATAAATCATCTTCTGTTAACATTTTTCACTATTATATATCTGACAGTTCCCACCATCGCAATTCTTTTCATCCATCAGTCTAG
>CAYNMO010000366.1:0-1932 GCA_964398155.1 uncultured Actinomycetota bacterium
AAATCAAGATTATACCATGAATCATCTTTTAATTTTATTGACCCGGCAAAATAATTATCAATGTAAACCTTTATGGTATTCGGTGTGGAATAATTAACAGGGCTGCCGTCCTGCATGGAAATGCTTAAAATGCTACCCTCTTTTTCAAGCACAGTACTTGCATCAATACTTATCCACCTGGCCCTGGTACCCTGGAAATTTTCATAATTATAAAATCCGTATTCATTTTTCCAGTCATTTTTGTCCTGCTTTGCAGAAATAGACAGGGTTGTAATTGAGGCTTTAAAAAACAGGCCTATAAAGATTATAAGGAAAACAGATAATATTATTTTTTGCACCGGACCAAAACCCATATTCCTGCATATCACTATAACTGGCCTAACTGTCTGCCTTTTAATGGCATAATTATAATCACTATCAAGGTTGATATTGTTTTGGCTTTTAAGCTCACCAATCTTTAAATATGCAAGTAGCGCCCCCACTATTATCCAGAATACAAACTGGATTTCTGAAAAATTAGTATGAGGCCCAAAAAATTGAATTGCCAGCATGCATATAAAAGAAATAAATAAACCCCAGAGAACCCATGGTTTTTCTTTATTTTTATTTCTAAACAAAAACAGGGATACTTTTTTTATTATAAGAAAAAATATAAAAACAATAAGCACAAGACCTGCTGCACCCATTTCAGATAGTATCTGCAGATAATAATTACCGGAAAAATCAAAAATTGTAAATCCTCGTTCATAGTTGTAATAATAATCAGGGAGCTCAATCAGATATGCGCCGGGGCCTACCCCGGTTAATGGGTAATCTTTAAACATCAACATCGCCATTTTACCAAATATGTACCTATAGTTTGATATGGATTTTAGTGCTTCTGTAAAACCTGCGGTCTTTAAATAACTGAAAAAAGTTACCACGGTTTCAGCAGTCCTCTGTATCAGGCCCGTGGCCAGGAGTTTGCTTTTAATGGGGCTATCTGTGAGAAACATAAATGTCAGTAATGATAGCAAAAGGACCACAATTAAAATAATTGATAAAACAACATACAGTTTTTTTCTTGCGCTGAATAATCTTAGTTTTTTTAGCCCTATGGAAATACCAAAAATCAGGAAAAACAATATTGTTATAATTATTCCCAACAAAGAACTTCTGGAACCTGATAAAATAATCATAACCAGCAGGACTATTGAAGCAATGCCAAAAACCAGCTTAAAATACCACTTTTTAAAATATATAATCATGCTTATAAAAATTGGAAACATCAGAAAAGTAAATGCTCCCAGTGAGTTGGGATCTGTAAATGTCGCATTTAGCCTGCCTGTTTCAACCCAATACCTGAAGCTTCCCACATATGGGTTTATAAAAAACTGGAAAAAAAGCATCATTGATGACACAAGTGCGGATATAGTAAATGCCATAATGCAGTTGACAATATCTTTTGTTTTTTTGCATATATTAAAGACTGCAAATGCGGCCAAAAAACCTGAAATGTAATTAAAAAAGAATTTATTTGTCCACAATATTGCACCTGTAGAATCAAATTGCTCCCTGGCGGCCTTTAAGTTGTAATAATTGTTTGTTATAAACGGATAAAAATTTGCATATCTGAAAATAGATATCAAAGCTGAGAAAAAACAAATTACAGAAAAAACAACTATGACGATTAACAACTCTCTGTCAAAACCATTTCTTTTTCTTAAAAATAAAAGTTTTTCATAATATATGCTCTGCAGGTAATTGCAGATAAAACCCAGGTAAAAAGCAAAAAACAAAATCATGGGAAAATCAATAGGGTGAATAGAAAGGATTGTAGTAAGGGTATTTAAAAGTGGAACAAAAAAAATAAAAACATAAAGGCCCCATTTTACATTTATTATTGTTAACAGAAATATAAAAAGAAAAAGAAAATTTGAAAAAAGAAGAATT
>CAYNMO010000367.1:0-1929 GCA_964398155.1 uncultured Actinomycetota bacterium
GTTAAACTTCTATTCTCTGTGGTTTCAGGGCTAATTTTTAGGATTAATTTAGTAAGGTATTTTCCCTGAAATAGGAGAATGAATTAATTCTTCAGTATTCTCTTGTTTTTTAATCAATTGTTTAATCCTCTTTATGTACACTGAGGATAGTTATAAATTCCCTCATTGAATAATTTTGAATTAATTGTATTGTTGTTAAGAAAGTTTTAAAAAAATGAAAACTTAATTTTAAGGAGATAAATTAAATAGTTAAAAACAAAAAAGTAAACCTTAACGGGATAGCAGTAATCGATGAGGCAAAATATGAGATCGATTCTAATTTTGTGTTTTCTGCATCAGAGTTTAAAAAAATAATGCAGGGTTATGACAGAAGATCCAACACGGACAACAGCTGGTATATAGCCTGTAAAGACAACTGCGTGCACATACTGCAAAACCCGATTCCGTCTGTTTTTTCCAAAACTCAGTTTGAGAAAGCAGGCGATAAATACATTTCATACAGGTCGATATCTGCAGTCGATGTTACGGAACAAAATAAAAAGGACAGTATAATCAAACAGAACTACCTGAACTTTAAGATATACAGACTGATTACTCAACTGATATTTAATGACCCTCCACTTTTATTCATGGATGCTCTGGTATTTAAGACCACAATAAATTTTAACTACGCCCACGGTCCCGCACACTGGCAATCAGTATACAGGTTCGGCAAAATGCTATACCCTGGAATTGATAAGGGTGTTTTATTTTATTTCTCAGTATTTCATGATTTCTTTAAAAGTAACGACTTTGCAGATAAAAGCCATGGTAAAAAAGCCCTGACAGCCATGCCCTTAATAAAGGAGAATCTGAAGATATGGAATAAAGATAAAAAGGCTCACAATTCACAAATTGAACAACTGGCATTCGCTTTTGAAAACCACGACTGTACGATACAGGAATATGCATCTCTTACAAATCCTCTAAAAGATAATAAAAATGTGAGGGCATGCCTTGATGCCGACAAGCTGGACTTGGGCCGTGTTGGCATAATACCGGAGTCAAAACATCTTTTAACTGAAGAAGCAAAAAAATATAATGATATAAATAATGGCTAAAACTAAAAAAACGCAGGCACATTTAAAATATTTATATTTGGCCAGGTACGGCAAGACAATAACTTAAGCTCTTAAAGCAAACCCGGCCACCTTAAATATTTCTCAAATTTCTGCTTTCAACCCAATTAATTTTATCCCTGACATATAGTTGTCATATCCCGTCTGTTACAATATATATGGGGTTCACCCCAATGATTATATTCTCACAATTTCATTAAAGGAAAGAACGGAAATAAATGGAAAAAGAAAGCATAATGGAAAAAGAAAACCATATTGATTTTTATACAGTTGCAGGAATGCTTGAAGGCTTGATTATTGACTCAAAGACATTCGGATCAAAAGTTATTGTTCATAATGGTGGTGTATATACATTAGAGAAACTCATTGTAGAGCCCACAGACTTTCAGCTTAATATACTTGCAGACGAGGCATTCTGGCAGGAGTTTGGAATAGCGCCAACAGCGAATAACCTTAAAGTGATTTATGAAAGGATTGCTGCCAGTAAAAAGAACAGCGCCGCAACAAAAATATTAAAAAAACTATGATTGTGCCTGCCGGAATGCGGAGCATATAGAAATGTGGAATGGAGCGTAATGTGGAATGGAGCTCAATGTGAAATGAAGCGAAATGCGGAATGGGGCGCAATGCGGACTAGAGCGAAATGCGGAATGGATAAATGTTTAATAAGATATGTAAATACTATTAGTGATATAATTACAGTAGTTGATGGAAATTATCAAATTAATAAAAATACCGGATGTTTCTGTAATCAATGCCCAGATGTGACCGAAATATGCAGGATAAAAAGGAAGATAAAACCTAATGAATA
>CAYNMO010000368.1:0-1635 GCA_964398155.1 uncultured Actinomycetota bacterium
GTCCTTGAGGCTTCGGGCCATATAATCTTTTCCATTCAGCAGAATTTTCCCGCTTGTCCTGCTCAAAGCGCCGGTTATTATTTTTATCAAAGTTGATTTACCGGCACCATTTTCCCCTACAACGCAGTGTATGGTATTTTTTCTGATGTTAAAACTCACATCATCCAAAGCTTTAACTCCAGGAAAGCTCTTGCTCAGATTTTCTATTTGAAGTATGTAATCATCCATTAATTTCCCCTCGATTTTAAATACTAAAGCCGACAAATAAACTCTATTTGAAACAGCTGGGAAAAAAGATTCATTTATTAATTTATTTGTTATTTATTTGTATACGGACATTGATTTAAATCTATCAATGTCCGTATAAAATTTCGGTAAAACCTTAAAAAAATATTTATTTAAAAATATTTTTTCTGTTATTTGATCATACTGCTCATTAAACCATACGACAGCATCTTCAATTGGTACATCCCAGTAGCTTATATAATAATCAAAAGTTGTAACTTCTTTAAGTTCCCACTGAGGTATGTCGCCCTTTTTGATGCCAACCAGGGTATCCATTCTTGCCATTGCATTTTCCTTCGGGGTTAAGCCCATTGTAAGCTTGAGTGATTTTGTAGGATCATATACGTCCCTTATTTCACCTTCAGGTGCGTCTGTGCTGACCACGATCTCTGTTAATGGCTTGCCGTCAACGGCTTTGCCTCTTCCTGCTTCTTCAAGCGCAGGAATAACTCCCATAAGGAGGTTATTGGCTTCAGCATAGATTATATTTACTTCAGGATGAGCCTGAAGAAGGTCCTGGGCAATCGCATAAGCTTTTTCTGTGCCTTCAGCAGCATCAAGCATGCCTACTTCAGTTGCAGTTGAGTCCACGCTAAGTATACCTTCTACAAAAGGTCCATGACGTTCGGCAGTTGTTACTGGGTTTTCCATCCATCCAATGCATGCATAAGAAATAGGCTTGTCAGGATAAAATTCTTTCCACTTTGTTGCAGCAGTAACGCCCATCTTGAAAGCTGCTTCTTTTTCGCTTATTGCATTATAAGGTATCTTGAGGTCGCCGACACCCTGATAAAAAGCTGCTGTTGCGCATCCGCCGTCAATTATCTCTTTTACAGTACCCTTGACTGTTTCGCCTTCCCATACAAATACTGAAAGCAAATCAAAGCCAATAGCAAGAACCTGATCAACATTTTCAGCCATAACATTGTTATCTGACTTGCCGTCAAAAATCTGTACATCAATACCGTATTGTTCTTTGCCATATTTTACAGCCCATGAAGTATCTGCCTGATGGTAGTTATTTTCCATCGTTGATGCAAAATATGCGGCTTTCATTCCTTCGGTTGAAAATTCCTCAGCTGCTGCGGTTGTCTCAGCTGCTGCAGTTGTTGCTGCTGCGGTTGCCTCAGCTGCTGCAGTTGTTGCTGCTGCGGTTGTCTCTGCAGTTTCTGCTTTACAGCCTGCAATTGACATTACAGCTATTACCGAAATAATAACCATAAGAGATAAAACTATTTTTACTTTACTCATTACTTTTTTTCTCCTTTTTTGAGAGATTGATAAAAAAATTTTGTTTATCCAGCAGACCTCCCTTCAAAATATTTATTTACTGATTCATACGATATATTA
>CAYNMO010000368.1:1645-1910 GCA_964398155.1 uncultured Actinomycetota bacterium
TCCCCACCTCCCTTGACGTTTTTATTATTAAAGAAATCATAAATTATTAAACAAACAGGACTCAAAACCTAAAAAAATAAGAATTCCCAATATACCAGAGCACTTTAAATTGCCATTCAGTTGAAATTATCCTTATATCTATGTATCTATATTCCGAAAATCCTCTTCCAGATTTTTACCCACTCCACAGCCCTTTGTGGTGTACATTTTGATGAATATACGTCACGGCAAATTATTTCAACTGCACAATTTTTAGTTGCATCAC
>CAYNMO010000369.1:0-1877 GCA_964398155.1 uncultured Actinomycetota bacterium
TGGTGCAGTCACAGGCATACAGACAGCAGTATGGTTTTAATTCAATATTCCTGCTGCCGGTAAACCTGTATGGCCCGGGGGATAATTTTAACCCGAAGTCTTCCCATGTAATACCTGCGCTTATAAAGAAGTTTTATGATGCCAAGGTAAATAATCTGACGGAAGTCACTGTGTGGGGGACTGGCAAAGCGACAAGGGAATTTTTATATGTTGAGGATTGCGCCGAAGGCATAGTTCTTGCAACTGAGAAATATGACAAGCCGGACCCTGTAAATCTTGGCGCAGGACTTGAAACTCCCATAAAAAATTTGGTCGAAAAGATCGAGCAGATAATAGACTGGGGAGGCAAAATTATATGGGACACAACAAAACCTGATGGCCAGCCAAGAAGAAGCCTTGATACATCCCGTGCAGAGAAAGAATTCGGGTTTACAGCGAAAGTCAGCTTTGATGAAGGCTTAAAAAAGACAATAGACTGGTATATAAATTCTTTAAAAAAGTAAAACCAGATTATTTGAGACAAGACAATAGTCAGGTTTCTAAGGGTTTCATACAAGGGGCTTTCAATGGAATAATTACAATATAATTTTATTTAAAAATTTAAATAAAATTTTCCCTTTATAATATAAAAAAGCAATCCCTAAAAATACCTATTTCTTTTTGGCACCAGCTACTGCTTTATCTGACTCTCCACCTCAAAACTTACCCTGGTGGCCTCGACGAGTTGTTTAATTGGGATTACCTGGGTTTCAGACTTATCAATCAGTGCCTGTCCGAATCTTCTTAACTCTTCCAGATGGCCCTTGTCCTGTGGGCCCTTTTTAATTGTTTTTTCAGACAGATCGTATAACTTAAGTTCCTTATAGTCAGACATACTTATCATCTTGCTGTCATAATATATTTCCATTTTTTCCTTTTGGGCAGATTTGGCGCCAAGTGCCGTATAGACAAGATTGCAGACAGAACCGTCATTGTATTTTATGGTGGCGCAGAAATTGTCATTTAGAAAAAACTGACCCGATTTTGGCGTTATGGAAAAAGCATTTACTTCCTCAACGTCGCTGTCAGTAAAATAATTAAACAAATCGTATATGTGGCATGCCTCACCAATATTTCTCCCGCCGCCTTCTTCGGTGTGCACCCAGTGCTCTTTGGGTATAAAACCTGCATTCATAGTATAGTTTATAATAAGCGGGCTCACCCTGTTTTTAACCAGTTCTTTTGCAGCTTCTGCATATGGCGAAAACCTCCTGTTAAATCCTACAGTAAAGGGCATTTTTGATTTTTTAATAGCCTCAATAAGCTCATCAAGCTCTTGATCGTTTAGCGCCATCGGTTTTTCAACAAATATAGCCTTGCCTGCATTTAATGCATCAATTGCAATGCGTGCATGAAGATTATGCCTTGTAGTAACAAGCACCATGCCGATATCGTTGTTTTTTAAGATTTCCCTGTAATCCGTGGTGGAAAAATTTGCACCGTACTGATTTGCCACACCTGCAGCCTCTGCGCCATCTTTGCTGCACACAGCATATATATTAAAAATGCTTTTAAGCTTCTCAAGGTTTGGAAGATGCATGTCTTTTGTAAAGCTGCCTGCACCAATAAGCCCAATATTTATCTTGTTGCCTGAAATTGTGTTGGCCCTGACTTTTACTTTGTCTGCTATAACCGCCGAATCAGCTAATGTCCCTGTTACTAAACCAGATTTTTTTTCGGATGGCATATTATCTGCTTTACCGCCTGAAGTTTCAGGAACTACCCCGCCAGTCGCACCAGCCAAAGTTCCAAATTCTTTTAAATCCACCCTGTTTGAGTATTCTGCTTCCTGATTATACTTAAGAATTACTATAAGGGGTTTATCCGGTGTTTTAATG
>CAYNMO010000370.1:0-1869 GCA_964398155.1 uncultured Actinomycetota bacterium
TGTATTTGAAAAAATGATTGAGGATGGCGAACTTCTTGAGTGGGCTAATTATTGCGGTTATTATTACGGGACACCTTTGAAATATGTTGATGACAATCTTAAAAAAGGAATAAGTATTATTCTTGAGATAGAAGTCATAGGGGCAATGAAAGTAAAAAAAATCATAGCTGATGCTTATTTTATATTTATAACTGTTTTCAGCATCAGACAGCTGGAAAAGAGGCTTCGCAAAAGAGCAACTGAATGTGAAGAAGCAATTGTGGCAAGAATTCAAAAAGCAAGAGAGGAAATGGAATACGAAAAATATTATGATTGCATAATTATTAATAATAACTATAATGAGGCTTTAAAAAATTTAATAAATGTATTAACTTCAAAAAGTGAAGGGAATTTATAAATGAGCTTACCCAATATTGACGAGCTTCTAGATAAAGTGGATTGTAAATTTACTTTATGTATAGAAATGGCTAAAAGATCAAGAGACCTTGCTGATTATTTTATGGCAAAAAGAAATATGGAAAGAACCCCTATAATTCCTCCATTATCAATGCCTGGTTCATTAGATCCCTTGGAAATTGCATTTAATGAGATCAAAGACGGCAAAATAGATTACCTAAGAGTGAAAGATGGAATTAAATGATCCTGACTTCAGGGTATTAAAAGGTAAAAAAATAATTTTAGGAATTACGGGTGGGATAGCTGCATATAAATCTGCGTATATTTGCTCAAAACTTGTTAAAAGCGGTTCAATTGTTTTTCCTGTTTTTACAGAGAATGCCCTTAATTTTATTAATCCTGTTACGCTGAGTGCAATAAGTGGCAATAAATCCATAACCGGAAATTTTGAAAATAACGAAAAAATATATCATGTAAGCCTGTCTCAAAGCGCCGATGCCATTCTCATAGCTCCGGCCAGCTCCAATACTATTTCAAAAATAGCCTGTGGAATTTGTGATAACTTTCTTACTACAGCAGTCAGTGCTGCCAAATGTCCTGTTCTGTTTGCACCGGCAATGAATGACATTATGTGGTCAAACCCTCTTTTGCAGCAAAATATATTAAAGCTCAAAGAGACTGGTACTCATTTTTTTATAGGACCGGCCCAGGGCAGCCTTGCATGTGGATCAGAAGGCATGGGAAGACTCGAAGAAGAAGATAAAATAATAGATGCTCTAAAAGATTTACTTATGATAAACACTGACCTTTCAGGTAAAACTATTCTTGTAAGTGCAGGAGGAACAAGAGAAAGCATAGATTCAGTAAGATATATTTCGAATTATTCCAGCGGTAAAATGGGGAATGCCATAGCCGCAGAAGCAAGATTTAGGGGAGCAGACAAAGTAATTTTAATAAGCACTTCAAGGAATCTGCCAGGACCATATGGCGTAGAAACCCATTTTGTCGACAATACTGCACAGATGAAAGAAAGAATATTGAACTTTTTTAATGAATCAGATGTAATTGTCATGACTGCTGCTGTTTCAGACATTATTCCCCAGAAAACATATGACTTTAAGTTAAAAAAGGATCAGGGCCTTTTGACAAAGCTAAGTTTTAAGGAAAATGAAAATATTCTTAAAATGCTTTCTGAAATAAAAAAGGAAAATCAGGTGCTTGTGGGCTTTGCTGCGGAAAGCGGTGAAGATATAATATCTGCCTCAAAAAAAATAATTGGAAACAAAATAGACCTTATTGCAGTCAATGATATTTCAAGAAATGATATAGGATTTGAAAGTGATTTTAATGAAGTATCAATTATTAACAGGAACGGTGATGTCAGGAAAATACAAAAGGCAAAAAAAAGAATCATTGCAAGAGAAATAATAAATGAAATAATTTCGAAATTGAATTAGAATATTTAAAAATTTT
>CAYNMO010000371.1:0-1859 GCA_964398155.1 uncultured Actinomycetota bacterium
CCCTGTTTGAGTATTCTGCTTCCTGATTATACTTAAGAATTACTATAAGGGGTTTGTCTGGCGTTTTAATGGCTTCATATGCGGCCGGAGCGTCCTCAACCGCAAATACTGCTTCTATAAGGTTATCAACTTTCAGTTTCCCGTCGGCCAGTAGATTTATGTATTCAAGCATATTCCTGTTTTCTGTCCACCTTATATATTCATAAGGGTATTTATATCCCTTTAGTTCAAAGTCTTCATCATACCTTCCGGGTCCGTAGGATGTTGATATGAGGATATCAAGCTCTCGTTTATAGAATTCCTCGCGGCTAATGTTTAAAAGCACATCGCCTACTACGATGACTTTTCCTTTTCTTCTTGACATCTCTACTGACTGGTTTATAAGCGCCTCACCAGAAGAAGCTGCAGTAATTATTACTGAGTCGGCCCCATAGCCTTCAGTGACCCTTCTGACGTCTTCTACGATATTTCCTGTAGCTGAAGCATCTATCCCTTTGTAAAGTCCAAAGCTTTCTGCCTTTTGGATCCTTTTTTTGTCTATATCTATACCTATAACTCTGCAACCAGAGATATTTAATAGCTGCACTGTTATCTGACCAAGAATGCCAAGCCCTATTACTGCAACATAGCTGCCGATTTCAGGGGCGCTTCTGCGCACACCCTGCAGAGCTATGGCGCCAAGCGCCACCGTTGAGGCCGACTCAAGGGCAAGACTTTCAGGGACCTTTACTGCAAGATTAACAGGGACCGAAATGAATTCTGCATGGTTTGAAATGCCGGCACCCGCACATGCCACCCTTTCACCCGGTTTAAAATCAGAAACATCTTTGCCGGTTTCAAGAATAATACCTGCAGCAGAATAGCCAAGGGCCGTTGAAGTTTCAATCTTACTTTTTACCCGTCCGATTGAAGACATGAGCCCTTTTTCTTTTATCATCTCAAGGACTTTTTTTATATTCTGGGGTTTGTCTATTACTTTTTTAAGTAAGGATTTGCCGCCGCTTTTTAATACTGAGAGTTCGGTACCGGAAGATATGCATGAATAGTACACCTGGACCAGTATTTCATTATCGCCAGCAATGGGAGCTGGGACATCCTGGACTTTTATTTCGCCTCTTTTATTAAAAACCTGTTTCATATTTATAACCATTCCTTTCGCTTAGCTCAAGGCACAAAATAGTGATGAAAAGTATTTCTCTTTATCTCTTAAGCCATATTTCTCTAAAAGTATTCCTCTTTAACCTATTTCTCCAAAATTTTTTTCTTTAAAAAATATTAATTTGCCAAGCAAACATTATAATATATGCTTATTTTTCATGCTATTTATTTTACTTATCCATATCTTGCCCATTTAATATTTGCTGTTCAAGCAGCTCCGGACTTCCAGTAGGCAATTTCATTGAAGAAAGTTTATTTAGGGATTTTAGCTTCTCCTCGGAAGTTCTTATTCGGTAATGGACCGATACTGCCTTCTTTACAAGTTCATCGATAGAGACATCATCAATTAAAGATTTCTCCCTCAACTTTTCATAAATACTCTTATCAAAGAGAAGTGTAACTTTTTTTATTGTCATAGGAGTGCTCCCGCTAAAGTTAGTTATGTCCGCAGCCAATATATAAACTGGCAATGCATGAATAGTAAGGATTTAAAGAAAAAATATCAAATTGTCCTCCTGCTGTCTGATGCCAAGTAATTAAAAATGTTGTATTTTTCTGCTACGGGCATATAAATAACTGGAAGCATGTTTAATCCTCCGGCTCATCAGTTCCAAAGATAGCATCTGTCGGGTCCGTATAGTTCAGTGAGGCCGTCTTTGCGAGAGCGTCAGCTTCTTCAATTATTTTTTCAATAGCAGGTC
>CAYNMO010000372.1:0-1858 GCA_964398155.1 uncultured Actinomycetota bacterium
TTTCAGGAGAAGTTGTTGTCCGGATCAAACGTGAAGCTCTGAAGGTTCTCCGTACGAGACATAATAAAATGTAGATGAATCTCTTATATATCTTCCACCTTCTGAGAAATTAAGGTCGATATTAATCCCACATAATAAGGATTTGTTTTATTCAAGGTTTTTATAAAATATCTTGCTGTTCTGCCTGAAGAACTTATCATAAAGTGTTAAAGAAATACAATGGTTTTATTGAAGGCAAGTATTGAAACTCCCTAAACCCTATTATATCTAATAGAGAAGATGGATCAGAATAGTGTGTGGTATCATTATATTTGAATATAAATAGTTCTGGATCATAACAGTTATGCAATACACTGTCAATAACTTAACCCACCCCACTGCATGGTTAATTATACATAATTATTGAATTTTTTAAAAAACTCTCCAAAAATCACATCTATTAAAAACTTTTCATTTTTTCCCGGCTGATTCAATTTTTGCTTTGATATTTAAGTATTTCTGAGTTAATGCCGGGTCCCTGGTTTTAAGTCTGTAATAAAGCTCCTGTAAGCGAATCATTGTATCAACATCATCCGGTTTAAGTTCATAAGCTTTCTCCATAAATGGTAGTGCCTTTGCATAAACCGTATTTAACTGATCAACAGCTTCATTATATTTTTTTACATCCATTATTTCATTGGCTCTGTTATTCATGTCTGCCGCCTTGTTTATATAAGCTATCCCCATAGCAAACTGTGTGTCATAAAAATCTGGCTTAATTCCAATGGATTTGCTAAGGTCAGTTATAGCATCATTATAATTGTTTTGATTAAGAGATATAATACCCGATGCAAAAAAAAGACTATAATTATTTGGATCATTTTCTTTCGCAATTTTAATATACTGGAGGGCCTCTTCGTTTCTGTTACTCTTAAGATAAAAATCAATCAGCTGAAGATATACTTCTTTGTCATTCGGAAATTGAGTAGTCAGATTCTTAAGTATTGACTCTGCTTTAAGAGTATCACCAAGTTCCAGAAAACAAATCTGGATATCAAAAAAAGGTCTTATTCCAAGATACTTCATCTCTGTACATTTCTCAAAGAACTTAATTGCTTTGCTATACTTTTTGGCATTAATAGCCGCCAGTCCTGCATTATAATACATTCCTGTATCAACAGTACCTACATATTTATCCCCTTCTGTAATTTTTATCTGAGCCCCAAACGACTTAAGTGCACCTTCATAGTCTTTGGATTCAAATCTTGCACTACCCTGTTTAAACAGGTTAACAGCAAGAGAATTGTAGATCATGTTTGTTATGATTTTCTTTTTTATATTACCTTTCGGATCCAGTTCAATGGCTTTTTCATATGAAGCGTATGCTTCTTCTAGTGGATCAGGATATAAAGTCCAGAACTTTGTGTTCTCGGATTCGAAAGCAGCCTGACACAATTTGCCCTTTGCAAAATAAGTATTAAACCAACTACTCGTATTTTCATCAACTAAAGCCAGGTCGATGGCTTCTTTTGCTTTATCAAGAATGCCCTGATCTATATAACTCATAGCACTTGCAACCTTTCCCTTTTGCGGCAATGCTGGAAAAGAAATACTACCCATTATTATTAAAAGGAAAACCCTTTTCATGACTGCACTATTTTTATATTTGGACATATATATTTCGCTCTATAAATGATTTGAAAATCACTTAATTTACCAGGAACCATCTTAAGATTTTTATACTACTCCGGAATAGTCCCTGTACAAAGTCATGGAGATTTAAAACTTCTGCGCCATCTCTATTTATGCAGAATCTGTTATCGCTGATTATTTAAGCACAAATTTGAATACAAGAGCAAATTCCATATTATTTTCTTTC
>CAYNMO010000373.1:0-1850 GCA_964398155.1 uncultured Actinomycetota bacterium
TTTAATATTTATCCTTATTGAATCGATTTTTAAATTATTTTATTGATACCAAAATCAAACTTAAATAAATTTAAAATCTTTTTATCAATATTATCAGTAATATAAATATACAATATCAGCTCAGTAAAGTTTCCCAGGGACAGGTAATCATCATAGAGGGATTTATATAATTGCTGTGATTTATTATATATAGTATTGAGTTGGTCGTAAGTATTTCTATTTAAAAAAAATGACCTTGTAATTCCGTAAACTGATACAGATGGTTTTTTAAATTTATAACCAATATCTTTCGATATTTTATTAAAAGAGTAGTTAAATACCTCACTATAAAACTCAAACTTATTTCTCTCTTTATAACCGGCATAAAAATCCAAAAAGTCACATAGTACAATATAGTTCTGGCTAATCCTTATGACTTTTCTAATATAGTCTTTATCCCGTCTTCTATTAACCACCCTTAAGTTACTTTCTTTTGGATTGTTTACTATCTTGTTAACACTTTTCATTAATAATATCATATTTAGCCTTTTTGTTTAAAAATTTATATTCTTAAAAGTAAAATTATTTAAAGTTAAGATTTATATTATTTTTTTGCGCATAATCTTTGGCAAGTGATATAAACATTGCTCCCCTGCTTTTTTTAATTCTTCCGGTAAGGTATGTATCTTTTATTATGCTTAAAAACATTCTTATCTGCTGTTTTGGAATTTTATCTACTACTGTCCTAAATGCTCCCAAGCTGTGGCTGTCATCCAGGACTTCTGCTATTTCTTGAATTAAAAACTCGTTTTCTCTTAGCCTGTATCTTTTAGATTCAGGATATGTTTTTGGCACACCAGTTAAAGAAATCCCTCCTTTTTGATCAGCACTGTTTTCTTTTCCAAAACCCTGAGGCTTTATAAAATTAGGTTTTTCATTTTCTTCCATGGATTTTTTTATTTTTCTTCTAATATCGTTAATATCCTCTTCATCTTCTGCAATTACTTCAGCTGTTTTACCGGTAGAGTTTTCCACAGCCTTTGCCTCTTCAGCCGTATTAACGTTATTTAAATCAGTCTTTTTAATATAGGTATCATTAGTGTCCTTATTCTGGACTTCTGGAAGTACTGATTTAGGACTTCTTGAAGTCCCTTTTTGGGACTTCTGGCCGTCCCATAGCTCCGGTTTTAACACATAAATCATATTGGATCTACCTTGCCCCAACCTCTTGTCAATTATAAGTTTGTAGTCAACCAGTAATTTCTTATAGCGCATAACAGCTTTTCTATCTATTTCCAGAAGACTTGCAAGCTCTTCTATGCTAAAAATTAAATAAATATAGCCTTTTTCATCTTTCCAGTTGTTTTCTATGGACATATCAAGTCTGTCCCTTAATATTGAATACATAAGCTTTGAACCTAAAGAAAGTCCTTTATATCTGGGGTTTTTAAAAAGTGCCTTTGGTGTTTGATAAAATCTTAAGGTTACTTCTTCTTTTTCAGTGTAAAACCTATCTGATGGGACATAATTATTTTCTATGTTGTTTATAAAGTCAGTGGAGTTACTGGAGGACAACCTGGGATCTTTATTAATATTTTTATTATTAGCATTTAGGTTATCCTTACTCATTGTAGAGCTTCCTGTTTAAAATATTATTAAATGCAAAAAAGCCCGGCATAATACCGAGCTTTGCAAACTTAAATAACTTTGATTTTTCTTATGAAGGTAAGGTCTATATCGATTTGGTCATCAAAACCATCTGTTAAATCTGGTTTTAAACTGACTAAATCTGAGAGGTCCACACTGGGCCGATTGGTTCCGCCATTCGCCCAACAGTGCCATATTTTAACAAAAATAAATTTAAAAAGATA
>CAYNMO010000374.1:0-1846 GCA_964398155.1 uncultured Actinomycetota bacterium
AGTGGTGGAAGTAACTGCATCAATTGCCATTCAGGCGGCAAAGTTCAGCCATATATTTAAGACACCCCCGGCAGACAGTATAATATATATTACCGCAAGGGATTCTGGCGCAGTTCTGTGGACACAGGATGCTGATTTTAAGGATTTGGATGGAGTAAAATATTTTGAAGAGGCCTAATGTAAAAGGCCATCCTTCTCTTCAGGTATACAGGGCTCTTTTGCCTGCTTTTGAATATACGAATATATTTACCTACTTATCTTTAGTTACTTTGTCTGTCATGGCATAAAATTCTTCAATAATGGCTGCCAGGCTTTCGTCCAGTTTTGCAAGCGCCTGTTTTTTAAGCTGTTTCGGGACTCCGTAATATGCTTCAGCTATCCCCCCTGCCATGCATGCAATGGTGTCGGAATCGCCTCCTGTTGTAATGGCTCTTCTTATGGTGTCTTCAAAACCATCAGATTCAAGGAATGCTTTTATGGCCTGGGGCACACTTCCCTGGCATGTCTCGTCAAATGAATAATCCGCTCTTATTTCATCAAGTGTAAAGTTTAAATCATAACCGAATTTTTCTTCAGCAAATCTTTTGATTAGCTCTTTTTTTTCTTTATGCCTTGCCATAAAAATACAGGCTGCAATGGCCTGGGCCCCCTTTATGCCTTCAGGATGATTGTGTGTGGACTCTGCGCTTTCTTTTGCCTTGGAGAGTACTGCTGCCATGTCATTGAAAGCAAAACCGGCCGGGCTTACCCGCATGGCGGAACCATTTCCAAAACTGTTGTAGGGCTTCAGGCTCTCTGATAGGCCCCATTGTTCAAACATTGCCCCGTATCCCCTGCCTGGGTATTTCCTGAAGTAGTTCTTGTAATACAGGGCAAAATCGCCCTTTTTTAATATGCATTCTGCTGTTGCAACCGTAAGCACAGTGTCGTCGGTAAAGAATGAGGATTGGGGCAGCAGTTCAAAATCCACTTCCACTGTATTATCAAACTCATAAACAGATCCTGCAATATCGCCTATTATTGCCCCTATCATTTTGCTCCTTTATCACTGGATAATATCCCTGGGTTTTATAATAAGATCCAAACCTTTTATTACCTGCCCTATCCTGTCAGGGCTCAATGTCCCAATTTTTTCTATCAGGTCTTTTTTGTCAACTGTATAATCCTGGGAAATATTTATAACACTACCTGCATATCAGGTTATTGCTCTTTACCGGGATAATCTATGAAGAATTCAACAGGTTTAAGGCTGCTTATTTTATCCCATGAACCGCATTCGAACTTTAAATAAACTACTCCGGACTTTGGAAGGCCATTAATTTTATCGGTTAAAAAGTAATTTGCCAGATTCTCAAATGACGAATTATGGCCAAACAGCATTAAAGACTCTATAGAATTGTCAGTATTAGCAATTATTTCTCGAATTTTTGCCTCATCCTCCATATGCAAATATATATCCTCATTGATCACTATCTCTTCGAAAGGATAGCTGAAAGACCGGGCAAAAATCAGGGCAGTATGGAAGGCTCTGATTGCAGGACTTGAGATAATCATTTGGGGTATATGCTCATCCGCTGTCAGTTTTTCTGCCATCCTATAATTATTGGCAATCCCCTGCTCAGCCAGTGTCCGGTCATAATCTTTTATAATCGAGGTGCGATTAATTGCTTTGCCGTGCCGAACCAGATATAGTTTTTTATATTTGTTCATTGTTTTAATTTCGATTTAAAATTTTTTTATAAAAGCCAAATTGTCCATAAGTATTAAACCAACAGGCATCCAACAGACCTACAATTATTATTTCCGTGTAATAAGGCAACATTAATAATGCCCTGTAAAATACAAT
>CAYNMO010000375.1:0-1524 GCA_964398155.1 uncultured Actinomycetota bacterium
TTCTTTGGAAGAATTCCTGCAGTCTGCCGGAAGTGAACTTAATTATCAGAAGATCCTTGAAACTGTTGCGGATATCTCAGGCGCCAAATATTCTGTTTTTAACCTCTATGAACAAGAAGGAAGCAAGTTTACGACTGTTGCTATTTCTGCCCCCAAAGGAATAATAAAAAAAGCATCAGCTTTCTTCGGGGATAAATTAGTAGGGAAATCATATAAACAATAATGGAGAAGTACCGAGAAATTAATGCCGCATACAATATCGCGGCGCTTGATCTTAGGTGATGTTGCCAGAGACATTATTCCCAAATTTTGTATCTCTTTTTAGTAAAGCTGACAATAGGTGAGAAAGCCATGGATAAAAAAGAATACGAAGAGCTTTTTAATAATATAAACAGCTGCATTGCCATTTACGAGGCTGCTGATAATGGAAATGATTTCATTATCAGGGATTTTAATAAAGCTGCTGAAAATGCAGATAAAATAAAAAGAGAAGATATTATCGGTAAAAGTGTTTTAAAAGTATTTCCCGGCGTTAAAGATTTTGGCCTTTTTGATGTATTTAAAAGAGTATATAAAACCGGCAAACCGGAAAACCTCCCCATATCAATTTACAGTGATAACAGACTTTCCGTATGGAGAGAAAATTTTGTCTACAAAACATCTAAAGGAGAAATTGTAGCCTTATATACAGATGCAACTGCAAAAAAACAAGCAGAAGAAGAAATTAAAAGTTTGGCAAAATTTCCCGAAGAAAACCCTAACCCTGTAGGAAGAATAGATTATGATGGAAAATTGCTTATTACAAACGAGCCGACAGAAATACTATGCGTTTCAAGGGATGTATCAGATAAGATAGAAGAAGAAAATTTACTTAAAAAAATGGTTGCGTTTGCTGAAGAATTATTAAAAACAGGATCCGAGCAGGTAACATATCAAAAGATTTTAGAAAACCTTTTATATATTTCAAAAGCAAAATACGGAGTTTTGACTTTACTTAGTGAAAGCACCGGAAAATTTACAACAGTTGAAGTTGTAGGAATGACAGATAAAGCAAAAAAAGTAGGCAAAATGCTTGGCTTTGAACTTATAGGAAAAGAATGGAATGAGTATTCCACTGAAAATGAAAAACTTCAAGGACAGGTGGTTTCACGTTTTTCGTCAATGACTGAACTTGCAGGAAGAGTCATACCAAAAATGATCTCCGGTCCAATTGAGAAATTTTTAAATATTGGAGAAGTAACTGTTACCAAAGTAATTGTAAATAATCAGATGATTGGCGACATTACACTTATTATGCCGGCAGGCAGGTATTTTCAAAACGATTATCTTGTTGAGATATATTCTAGGCAGATAGATATGTTTATTACAAGAATAAAAGCGGAAGACAAGTTAAAAGAAAGTGAGGCAATGCTTACCAAAGCCCAGCAGATTGCACATATTGGGCATTTTAAATATAACCCCGTAACCAGTGCCGTTTTAGGCTCTGATGAATTGTTTGGCATCTTCGGGCTGACCATGGAAGAG
>CAYNMO010000375.1:1534-1836 GCA_964398155.1 uncultured Actinomycetota bacterium
TTTTGTAAATTCTGTTCATCCGGATGATCGTTCCTTCGTTATAGGAACTATTAAGTCAGCCATTGAAAATAATGGCAGTTATGATATAGAGCACCGTCTCCTGCTCAGAGATGGCACCCTTAAATGGGTTAGGGCTATTGGAGAGTTTGTCAGTGCCCCTCCCAAAGAACAATCACTTTTAATTGGAACTGTGCAGAATATTACGGAGCGCAAGCTGTCGGAAGAGGCGCTGAGTAAGAGTGTGCAACGGCACAGTACCATACTTAAGACTGCCACAAGCGGCTTCTGGCTTACCGATATGC
>CAYNMO010000376.1:0-1824 GCA_964398155.1 uncultured Actinomycetota bacterium
CCTTTAAGTTTTCTGGTGCTGATTATTGTATCTCTGGTTACAAAATCAAAATCTGCAGGAACAGACGCAATGGAAATATCAGCAGGCTCAGAGCCGAAAGTCGAGGAAGGGCGCGCCGGGGAAGCAAAATAATGCAGTTTATGAAATTGGTTATTGTTAGAATATTTTTTAATTAATAGCCAAATTAATAATTAAAATTTCTAAAAATAGCGGCATTTCCAGATAGTGTAAAAGCTTTAAAATCGGAAGTGCCGCTATTTACTTTTTATCATTTGCTATTTATTTTTTATCATTTATAAGTTTTAAAGCTTCAAGCTCAGCAAATTCCACAATTGGCGCACAAATATTTGCATGAATTTTTTCATCTTTAATTTTTTTTAAGCCTTCGGCTGTAAGCATGCTGCAGCCAGTAAGCTCTCTGCAGCTTAAGGTTCCATATTTTTCCTTAAATATTTTTAAATATTCATCGACAATTCCATAGATTTTTTCTTTGGCGGCCGCGTCCTTCGGGTCTTTTCTGCCGTGGACAAGGCCAATAGCCATGACTGCACCGCTTATGGCACCGCATACCTCGCCATGCCTGCCAAAGCCACCTCCAAAGCCGCTTGCAATCTGTGGAATAAACCTGCATTTTTCTCCAATTGCCTCAGATATTCCAAGGAGGGTTGACTCTGAGCAATTACTGCCCTCCATAAAATAATCTTTGGCAGATTTGCTCTTATAATTTTCAGTATTGTTTTTATCCATGGGATCCCGATGCCTCCTTATCTGAAATTTATTTATAAAATAGTAAATTTTATTCTATAATTTTATAATAATTGCAAATATAATAAAATTGTAATGGTTAATTAATTTTCTGTTTGAATTTTTAAAGAATGATTATTAAAAATTATATTCAAAAATAGCTCTTTAAAAATTTCTCTAAAAATGACTTTTCGATAATTTCACCATGAATTATTAGTCAGATACTTTACTTTATTATAAGCGGCTCTTTAAAATTTTTTATAGTCAGGGAGGCAGAATGTTAAAAGAATTTAAAAACTTTATAATGCGAGGTAATGTTGTTGACCTTGCCATAGGCATAATAATCGGCGTTGCTTTCAGTGCCATTGTCAATTCTTTTGTAAATGACATCATAATGCCGCCTATCGGGTTGGGACTTGGAAAGGTTGATTTTTCAAACCTCTTTGCTGTTTTAAAACAGGGCAGCACCCCGGGGCCATATCTTTCACTTGCTGCTGCAAAAGCAGCAGGCGCGGTCACTTTAAACTATGGCTTTTTTATAAATACCATTATAAGCTTTTTAATCATTGCGCTTGTCCTGTTCTTTATAGTAAAGGCAATGAATAAATTTAAGAAAAAAGAAGCAGTATCCACAAAGCCCTGTCCTTTCTGCTGCAGCTCCATAAGCATAAAGGCAACAAAGTGCCCGAACTGCACTTCAGAACTGAATCAACCGTAAGAGATATTTATTAACTATGGTCAGATTAAAAAAATTGTCATTTGCCAGAATCTGGGATAAACCAAGAGGCAGTGTACCGGTATGAATATGATATGTACGAATTACTATGTTTAGTGGTAATTTTAGAGAAACGAAAGCCTCTTTTTAATATTTGATCAATGATTAATATAAAAATTGAATTGGTTACAAAACCAAAGTAAATGGAGGCTTAAAATCAGTAATATATTTGTAAAAACAAACCGTAAAAAAATCCTCGCATGGGAAATGACCGGAATCCTTTTTATTTTTCTTTTCGGAGCCTCTCTTCATTTTATATTTGCGTTAAGCGGAGATTTAAGGCCCGTGGCCATAATTGCAGCAGT
>CAYNMO010000377.1:0-1821 GCA_964398155.1 uncultured Actinomycetota bacterium
CTTCAAATACAGCAGTTAAAAATAATGAATTCCCTTGAAATAATAGTCCCTGATTTATTTTTTTTAGAAATAATAAACGCATTTATTTCAAAATCACGATTTAAACTAAAAGATGTTTACCTCATTGAAGAATCATTATATAAAATGAGCTTAAAAATAATTTTTCCCGATCACCGTATTTTAAGAAACTCAATTGAAATTGCCGGTAAAAGCAATCTTACTATTTATGATGCCCTCTATATATCGGTTGCGCAGGCTTTTGAAGCAATACTTTTAACTGCTGATAAAAAAATATTAGTTGCCAGAAACCAATATAGCTTCATAAAATCACTTGAAGAATTCAAAAACCCTGACTCAGGCTCTTTTAAAGAAAAAAAATAATTAATATTTTTTTCAGCATTTAATTGAAGCCGAATAGTTTAAAAAGCTATTATCAGCTCGTTGTAAATTAATAACGAAGTGTTTTTTGAACTTGTTTTGCCATTTACTTTTACGCTAAAATCATATTATTTCTATTCTAACTATTGGTTTTTTATTATAGAATGTACTGGCAGATGTGTTTATGCTGACAGATGTATTAAAACCTGTTCTATCTTCCGGAGAATTATTTAAATAAAGTTTTTAAAAAATAATAATAAATATTAACTGAGGTAAAATGACAGAACAAAGACCAACCTGGGATGAATATTTTATGGCGATAACAAAGCAGGTTGCCACCCGCTCCACCTGTCTGAGGCGAAAAGTAGGTGCAATTGTTGTAAGTGACAAAAGAATACTTACCACAGGCTATAACGGTGCTCCCAAGGGTGTAAAAAGCTGTCTTGAGATCGGCAGATGTATGAGGGAGGAGCTTGGCGTGCCATCAGGTCAGCGTCATGAAATCTGCCGCGCGCTTCATGCCGAGCAGAATGCTATTATCCAGGCTGCATACCATGGTGTTAAAATTGAAGGCTCGGATATTTATTCAACAACCCAGCCATGCGTTCTCTGCGCAAAAACGCTTATTAACGCAGGAATAAAAAAAATTTACTATTTTGAAGAATATCCTGATGAGCTGGCCCTTGAGCTTTTAAAAGAAGCCGGGGTAGAGCTTATCAGACTAGATACAAATAAGGATTCATAATGAAAAAAGAGTTAAACATAATCAGCAAAACCGGAATTTATCTTCTTGCGGCTGTGGCAGTAGTTACGATAGCAGCTTATTTCATTTTCGGTCTTAAAAACACCAATAATTTTGTCAGTATAGTCATAGCAGAAGCACTTGCTGTTGTATTGTTTTTTGCAAGCATCGTAATTTATAAGAATCTGGCCGAAAAAGAAGCCACGGCTGCAGCCAAATTTATTTTCCTGAGCTTCTTTGGAAAGCTTGTATTAATAGCCGGTATATTTTTTTTATTTCTTAAAACGGGATATATAAATTTGATTTATTTTTTTGTATCTTTTGTGATATTCTTTACTATACTTCTAAATGTTGAGATTTTTCTTTTATATAAAAAGATTTTATTTAAGAAATAATCTACTTTAATAATTTTTTAGAATCTGTTTATATAGTATCTGCGATTTTTAATTTCGGCAAAGTTAGGAATTTAAGGAAAAGGTTTTATGTTTTTCTATTCATTGAGTGATAAATTTTGCTGTTTTAAAATAAAAACATGGTAATATTTTTTTGTTAATACCAGACAACAAATTTCAGGGAGACAGCGTTTGGACATATTAGAGCATTTTTATTTAAAGATTCTGGTGCCAATAAAGATAGGCAGTTTTGATATCTCCATAACAAATCTTACAGTTTCGATGTTTCTTGCAGTATTTATATTTACA
>CAYNMO010000378.1:0-1818 GCA_964398155.1 uncultured Actinomycetota bacterium
AACCCATATTGCCATGTCATCAGCTCTGTCCGGAGCAAATATGATTGTTTTTCATGGCGGAGTAACTGCAGAACTCTCGTATAATCCAATACTTTCGGTTATTGATGATGATATTGCCATGACAATCGGAAAAACCATTGAGGGTTTTGAAGTCAGCGAAGAGACCATGGCAGTTGATCTAATAAAAGAGGTCGGTCCTGTCCCTGGAACCTTTTTAAACAAAAGCCACACCAGGACATGGTGGAAAAAAGAATATTTTATGCCAAAGTCAGCAGACAGGCTTTAATTTCCGGAATGGCAGCGAACAGGTAAAAAAGGTGTGATAGAGAAAGCAAAAGAGAGAATGGAACAGATAATGGCAACACATAATGTTGTGCCATTAAGTGACAGCCAGGATGCTGAAATTGACAAAATACTTGGCCAGGCAAGGAAGTACTATAAAGAAAAAGGCCTCCTCTGATTTTAAATGAAGTCAGCACTTTAGTGGCAATGGCTAAAATACTCAGTCAATAATAAAACAGGCAATTATTATTAACTTAATAATGAGGTAAAAATGGAAAGCACATGTTTTTATATGAGAATAAAGCCGGATGGTATAAAAGGCTATGTTGATATTCACAAAAAAGGCAATGTCTGGAATGAAGTTCTTGAAAATATAAAAAATGCAGGTTTTGAAAAAATGAAAATATTTTTGCTTGATAACTGTGCTATATGCTATGTCGAAGCAGAAAACATTGAAAAAGCATTTGAATATCTTGGCAAACAGCCCGGCTCAGCAAAATGGAACGAGGCAACTTCAGTCTTTATGGATACTCAGCCGGATTACGAATCTGAAGAAGTCGTTAAAACACTTGAATGCGTATTTGATTTTGAAGAAGGCAGGCAGAAATAATGAGGAAGTTAAAATCGGTTTGGGCTAACTGCTATAATACAATTAAAAAAAACAAGCCTGTTTTTAAAAATAATTTAAAATATTTTAAAATAATTTAAATAATTTAAAACTGTATAAAAAAGGAGATAAATTACAATGGCAGATTATATACAGAGATTAAAAGATCTGGTAACTGAATATGATATCGACAATGCTGAGGCAGTAGCAAAAGAGGCAATATTAAACGGGACAGATCCTATCGCCGCCTCAGCAGCATTAACTGATGCCATAAGGGAGGTCGGAGATGCATTCGGAAGAGGCGATCTTTTTTTGCCGGATCTTGTCTGTGCATCAGAAGTGCTAAAAAAAGCTTTCCCGGTGATAAATGAAGCCATTGATAAAAAAGGACTGTCTCAGAAATCACTTGGTAAAGTTGTAATAGGCACTGTTTTTGGAGATATTCATTCTATAGGCAAGGGGATGGTTGCAACTCTTCTTTATGCTGCGGGATTTAAGGTTATTGATCTTGGAATTAATGTAAAAAGCGAGGATTTCTTAAGAGCAGTAAAAGAAGAACATGCAGATGTGCTTGCAATGTCAGCTCTTCTTACGACAACGGCAATGGAGCAGAAAAATGTTATAAAGGGTTTAAAGGATGCCGGAATCAGGGACAAAGTAAAGGTTATAGTTGGTGGAAGCCCTATAAATCAGGATTTTGCTGACTCTATTGGCGCAGATGGCTACGGCTCAACGGCACCTGACGGAGTTAAAGTTATTAAAAGACTTTTAGGTATTGAATAATTTTAATATTTTAATATCTTAAACTGCATTAAAGCTAGCTGTGAAAACTGCTGGAGCAGAAACTGTAGTTATTTAATGTTTATTGAATGATTATTGAATGATTTAAAAAACTTGCCTGTCTTAAGGTGAAGCCAAATGTGGCCTGC
>CAYNMO010000379.1:0-209 GCA_964398155.1 uncultured Actinomycetota bacterium
TCTTATCCTGTGATCATTGTATATTATCCTGCTTCGGCCAAACTGACGGTATATTTTATTTAATCTTACAACTTTAAATATTTTTGAGTTTATAATATCGTTTAAAACATTGCCTGGCCCTACTGAAGGAAGCTGGTCCACATCTCCGACAAAAATAATCCTTGTGCGGTAATTAACAGCTTCAAGCAGGTTTCTCATTAATTTTATAT
>CAYNMO010000379.1:219-1815 GCA_964398155.1 uncultured Actinomycetota bacterium
ATATCCAGCATTGAAGCCTCATCAATAATTAATAAGTCACAGGATAATTTATTAAGTTTGTTTTTTGAAAAAGTATTTAATTTTGGATTATATTCCAGCAGTCTGTGAATTGTTTTGGCTTCCATGCCTGTTGTTTCCGTAAGTCTTTTGGCTGCTCGTCCAGTAGGAGCTGCAAGCTTTACAATTTTATTTTTCATCTCAAAAATTTTTAAAATGTAGTTCAGTATTGTGCTTTTACCGGTACCGGGGCTTCCCGTTATTACAAGTATTTTCTCTGAAATTGCACAGGTTACAGCCTCAAGCTGATCCTCATCAATCATAATTTTTGATAACTTTGAAATTTCTTCAATAGTGTCTTCAATATTTAAAAAATTAAGAACGGAAGGCAGTGGCTCGTTTTTTATTTTTATTAATTCATCAGCAACAAATTTTTCATCATTATATGTTTCAAAGAGGTAAACTTTTTCATCTGTTACTACAATATTCTTTTCCTTTGCCAGAATATTTAAAGTTTTTTCAATATCGTTTATTTCAACATCAAGAAAACCTTTTGACTGTTCAATAAGAGGTTCATAAGGAAAGTAACAGTTTCCTGCATCCTGCAGTTGTCCGAGCATATATATTATGCCTGCTTTTATTCTGAAGGCTGAATCATTTTCTATCCCCGCATTTTTTGCAATCCTGTCGGCAATTTTAAATCCTATTCCAAAAATATCGTCACAAAGCCTGTATGGGTTTTCATTAACTATTTTTATTGAATTATCGCCGTATCTGATGAATATCTTTTTGGCATAGGCAGGAGTTATCTCAAGTGATTGCAGAAATATCATTATTTCTTTTATTTTTGAATGTTTGCTCCATTCTTTTTTTATCAGATCAACCCTCTTTTTGCCAAAGCCTTCTATAGTGCTCAGTCTGTCTATTTCATTGTCAAGAATATCAAGAGTTTTCTCTTTAAAGCAGGCTGTTATCTTGCCAGCCATTACCGGACCAATTCCTTTGATGAGGCCGGAACCCAGATATTTTTCTATTCCTTCTATGGTTGCCGGAGGAACAGTAATACTGTTAATGATCTTAAACTGACGGCCGTATTTGGGATTGATTACATACTCACCAAGAATCTCAATATGCTCACCAGGATTAACATCAAGCATTACTCCAAAAACAGTTTCTGTTTTTGGATCGTTGTCAGGCTTGAATTTGGCTATAACATATCCATTCTCTGAATTTTTAAAGATAATTCTCTCAATGGCGCCAGTTAGTCTGATTTGGTCATTCGTATTTAAATAATTCATTAAATTTTTATAAATTTTTTATAAAGTCTTCCAGCTCACTCATTTTCAGCTCAAGCTTTAAAGCATTTTTTCTGTATTCAACATCAATTATCCCGCTCTGGACAAATTTTTTACCAAAAATTACTTTCATGGGAATTCCTGTCAGGTCAGCATCTTTAAATTTGATTCCGGCACTTATATCTCTGTCATCATAAAGGACCTGGACTTTGTTTTTAAGAATAATTTCATAAGCATTGTCTGCAGCATCTTTTATTATATTGTCCTTTATGTTAGTCGCTATGAGCATTATCTCAAATGGGGC
>CAYNMO010000380.1:0-1802 GCA_964398155.1 uncultured Actinomycetota bacterium
GAGGATGTGACACCGGTATTTTATCACTTGGGACTCCGGCAGAAGTTAAAGAGGAGGTAAAAAGAAGAATAAATGATTTTGCCCCGGGTGGAGGATTTATATTTGCGTCAATTCATAGTATTCAGTCAAACGTGCCTCCGGAAAATATAGCAGCTATGTATGAGACTGCAGTTGAAAATAGAAAATACTAGAAAA
Source organism: uncultured Actinomycetota bacterium (assembly GCA_964398155.1). GTDB lineage: Bacteria > Actinomycetota > Humimicrobiia > Humimicrobiales > Humimicrobiaceae > JAMDDL01. The sequence goes on from CAYNMO010000380.1 coordinate 196, forward strand.
TCTTTTTGAATGTGTTTTATATAATATTTAATAGATAATTTTTAAATAAAAATAAACAGTAGGCAAAGTTTATGAAAGAATATGTATTAGGCATTGATTTGGGCACTGAAAGCGCAAGATCAGGAGTTTTTGATTTAGAGGGAAATGTAATTGGTGTAGGGTCTTATGCTTATAAGACCCATTACGAACATTCAGGCTGGGCAGAACAATTGGTTGAGGATTGGAGGCAGTCTTTAATCGAATCTATAAAAAATGCGGTGAAAAATGCAGGAATAAACCCGAAGGATATAATTGGTATAGGGCTTGATGCTACTTGCTGTACACCTGTTTTTTTTGATGAAAACAATCAGCCTACAAGAAATCCGATCCTTTGGATGGACATGAGATCATCAGAAGAAGCGCGTTTCATAGAATCAATCGATGATCCTGCAAGAAAATATAATGGTTACAGCAAAGTTTCAGCTGAATGGTTTCCATGCAAAGTTTTGTGGGTTAAAAAGAATCAGCCTGATATATATAAGAATTCAAAGATAATAGCAGAGTGTACCGACTGGGCAACATGGGAACTTACAGGAAACTGGACTCTTGGCATAAATACCATTACTGTCAGGGGCTATTATGATAGCAGAAGCGGAGGATTCCCAAAAAACTTTTATAAAAAAATCGGCCTTGGTGATTTGTTTGAAAAACTTCCTTCCAGGATCCTCAAGCTTGGTGAAATAGCTGGATATCTCAAAAAAGAAATTTCAGAGAAGACGGGACTTAAAGAAGGAATACCTGTTGCACAGGGAGGAGCTGATGCTCAAATTGCTGTAATAGGCTTAAATGCACTGAAGCCAAAACAGCTTGCCTACATTACAGGCTCTTCGCATTTGCTGCTTGGCACAACTGACAAAGAGTTTCACTGTAAAGGTCTTTTCGGAACTTATCCTGATCCAATCATAGACGATACTTTTCAAATAGAAGGAGGCCAGACCTCTACCGGCTCAGTTCTGAAGTGGTTTAAAGAGAACTTCATAAACAGAACTATTGAAGACGAAGCAAAGAAAAACAATATGAGCATCTATGATTATATGGATACAAGTGCCTCAAAGCTGCCATGTGGCTCAGAGGGAGTACTGGTTCTTGAGCATTGGCAGGGGAACAGAACGCCTTTTGTAGATGCCTACAGCAGGGGAGTAATAAGAGGCTTGTCTTTAAAGCATACACCGGTTCATGTTTACAGGGCAATCATGGAATCAGTGGCATATGGAACAGAAGCAATTTTAAGGATAATCAGAGAAAATTCAATAGAAATTAGTGAAGTGGTAGCGTGTGGCGGCACCACGAAAAGCAAGCTTTGGCTTCAGATTTATTCAGATGTAACAGCAATAGAGATTAAAACTACAACAACCCCGGAAGCGGCGCTTCTAGGCTCAGCAATATTAGGTGCAGTTGCCGCGGAAAAATTTGAAAGCATAGTACAGGCAGCTGACGAAATGGTGCATTTTGAAAAAACAGTTAAGCCGAATTTGTCAGATCATGAAAAATATAAATATTTTGTGGATCAATACATTGAAACATATAATGCTCTTAAAGAAAGCACGCATGATATGTATAGGCACCTG
>CAYNMO010000381.1:0-1801 GCA_964398155.1 uncultured Actinomycetota bacterium
CTTCCAGAATATTTTTTATTGTATTTTAACATGATTACAAATTTGTTAAAATTAGAATACTGTAATAGAGAGTAATTGAAGGATTGAAGCTTAATTGATAAATTTCTCCCATTAGCAAAATTATATAGACGGGAGAAGACATGAAAGCAAAGAAGAAAGCAAAGTTGGATTTAATTGATGCAAATACTCTAATAGTCGGAATAGATATTGGAAAGAAAAAACATTACGCAAGGTTTATTAACTTAAGGGGTTATGAGTTGGGGAAAGTGTTTAGTTTTCTAAACAACAGAGATGGTATGGAAAAAATAGTATCAGAAATTGAAAAAGCAAAAATAAAAAACAGCCTGGCTAAAGCTGTAATAGGCCTTGAGCCCTCAGGCCATTACTGGAAGGCCGCTGCCCAATACATGTCTTCTCAAGGTTATAAGCTGGTTTTAGTAAATCCATACCATATAAAAAAGACAAAAGAAATAGATGATAATAGCCAGACAAAAAGTGATAGCAAAGATCCTATTTTAATTGCCAAACTTGTAAGAGACGGTGACTTCTTTGATCCTGACCTGTCAAGTGGCATATATGCTGAGCTAAGAAGGATGTATCGGCTAAGGCTAAAGCTAAAAAAATCCATGGTAAGGCAAAAGACATCACTAAAAATACTGCTGGATGAATATTTCCCTGAATATGAAGACTTTTTTTGTGACATATTGGGAGTAACTTCAGAATACATACTTAGAAATTATTTTCTACCAAGGGAAATATCTAAAGAAAACATACTTACCCTTGCAGGGGTAATTAAAAAAATTAGCAGAGATAAAATAAAGGCAGACAGAATGCTAAAGCTTGCAGAAGCCTCAAAGTGCTCAATAGGAATAACTACAGGACTTGAAGCGGCAACCCTGGAAAAAACATATATCCTAGATGAGGTTAAAGACTTAAAGCAAAGGCTGGCCCATATGGACAGGCGGTTAAAATACTATTTAGACCAGATTGAGTATTCAAAATATCTCCTGAGTATTCCTGGAGTGGGCACAGTTATCGCAGCCGGATTTTTAGGTGAAGTAGGAGATATTTCAAAATACAGTAGTGCAAAAGAGATAATAAAACTGGCAGGACTAAATCTTGTTGAGATATCATCCGGGCAAAAGAAAGGAGTTAAAAAGCTGTCTAAAAGAGGTAATTCTATCTTAAGGTGCCTTCTTTATCAGTGTGCGGTGGTAGTAATAGCAAAAAATGATCAGATTAAAAGATATTATGACTGCCAGATAAAAACCAAAAACAAAATGAAAATGCTTGTGGCGGTGCAGTGCAAGCTGGCAAGAATAATGTTTGCTCTTTTAAAATATAAAAAATATTATGATCCTTTGGTTGTGTTTGAAAATACATTTGAACAAGCAGTGGCTTAGGGGTTAAAATTAAAGCTATGCGGGGGATTCTGGATTCTCCATAGGGCGTATATATTTTTTACGACCCCGGAATTTAGAATTAGAACCCCCGCCCAAGATCAAAACATCGAACGAAGTATTGTAAGGGATTTATTTAAAATAAATACCCCGAAAGACATGATAGGGTTGATGTGGTCTTTTAAACAAAGGTGGGAATCCTCGCTTAGCTTTAAATCATTATAACTAGAAAAGTATATCTTTTAATTGGGGGAATTATTTAAGGATAAGCCTTGAATTATTAATTATATTAAGATAGGAAGATTAAAGTATAAATAATTATGAAAGGTAAAAAAACTTTAAAATATAAAATCATCAGGTCAGCTACATGCGCTGCCTTGTTGATTTTGTGCGTTTTTACC
>CAYNMO010000382.1:0-1786 GCA_964398155.1 uncultured Actinomycetota bacterium
AAAGCTGTCCCTGTTGAAAAATAGGACACTCGGGGTAAAGTTAAATGACATTTAAAAAAATTGGGATACTATTTTATATTATAATCAATTTCATTGATCTTATTTAAAATATTATTTCAAACCTGTTTTTGGTGAAAAATTACGAATATAAAGCTTTTTAATATTATAATGTTATTATATAAGACTGTTTTATATTATAAAAAATACCTGCATACTGGAAAAACAAAATGAGAAAAAAATTATTGCTTTCCATTGTTTTCATTACTGTTCTGTGTTTATTTCTAAGTTTAATTCCTGGAAATGTATATGCTGCTACAAAAACGCAGGCTGCTGATTTTGTCACAAGGCTTTACACCTATGTTCTTGAGAGAACTCCCGACAGTGCTGGTCTTGACAGCAACGTAAACCAATTATTAAAAAACCAGGTTACCGGAGCACAGATGATATATAATTTTGTTTTTAGTGCTGAGTTTACTGCAAAAAACAAGAGCAATGAAAACTACGTAGATATGCTTTTTAGGGCTTGCTTTAACAGGGAAGCTGATTCCGCAGGTTTTAATAACTGGGTTAATTTATTAAATAAAGGTTACACAAGGCAATATGTGCTGGCTGGTTTTGTAAATACAGATGAATTTAAGAACTTTTGCGCAGGTTATGGGGTTAAACCAGGAAAAATTGATGGAGGATCGGTTCCCCAGGTAACAGCTTCTCAAATACCAATAATAGAATTGCATGGAATTGAAAACAGTCCATCAGGAAGATATGAAATTAGTGCAGGTGCCTTTGATTATATGTGCGGCACTTTAAAGAATATGGGATATGAAACAATCACTCTTACTGATTTATATAATCATTTTGCAAAAGGAACAAAACTTCCTGCAAAACCGGTTATTATTACAGCTGATGACGGATATCAAAGCATGTATGCTACTGCATTGCCTATTCTAAAAAAATACAAATATAAAATGACTGTTTTTTTAATTACAAGCTATATTGGTGATAATGAAAAAACGAGAAGATTAAACGATTTTGACATCGGAGTGGCAGATATCCCACAGAGGGCAATGCTGACCTGGCCAGAAATTGGGCAGATGCGCAAGTATGGTGTGGAATTTCAGTCTCATTCATGGAGCCATTCATTAATGAGCAATATTTCTTTGGACAGTGCAAAATTTGAACTGCTGCAATCAAAACATGATATTGAAATTCATACAGGTAAACCAGTAATATTTATTGCGTGGCCTCATGGTGCAAGCAATAATGAAGTGATATCTTTATTGCCTCAAACTGGTTATGCCGGAGCACTAAAGGCCATCGGTGGCGTCCAAAGTCTGACTTCAATTGATTTATCCAGATTAAACAGAGTCGAGATTGTTTCCGGAATAGCACCACAGTCATATGCCGAAGTTTTGAGACTGCAATAAATTAATTATTACAGTTTTTGTAAATTCTTATTGACTTGCATGATAATATTTTTTAAAGTATTATTTCGTGGCAGATAATTAAGAATTATTTTATGACGCTTTTAGGCTTTTTTATGGAATTATTCTGTTATAATTAGTTAATTAAGTTGGTATTAAGTTAAAATGCGCTTGTAGCTCAGCTGGATAGAGCTACGGATTTCTAATCCGTAGGTCGGGGGTTCGAATCCCTCCAAGCGCACCAAATACTTTAAGATTTAAAGTAAAACTTTTGCAGGGAGTTTAAATCTGCCGGTGGCAGAATTAAACAAAGGGATTCGAATGGACGGAGCGAAGGCGACAGCCGAGTGAGTCCGCGGCTACGT
>CAYNMO010000383.1:0-1778 GCA_964398155.1 uncultured Actinomycetota bacterium
TATTTTGCAATATGAGCAATTTGCGGAGATGACTGAGCTATATTAAAACCAGTCGCCGGATGTGTTTTTATAACTTCCCATTCACTTTCACTTAAGGCACCCTCTTTTAATAATATTGTTTCAGGTACGGCAACTTTGCCTATATCATGGAGAGAAGCAAGAAGGGCGAGTTCGTCAAGCTGATGTAGGTGAAGCTTAAGTTTTTTACCAAATTTAAGTGATAGTTCTTTAATCCTTTGGGTGTGTTCCATGGTTTCATTGCTTTTTTCATAGAGAGCCTGCTCAAGAGCTGCGATAACTGAACCTGCGCTGCTTTGTTTGCCTGCAAGTTTGTTTTTATACATATTACTCTCAGCTTCAAAAATAATATCTTCCATATTCTGCCTTGATTCTGATTTTGAGGCAATGCCTATTGCCAGACCGATGGGCATCTTTTGAATAAATAATTCTGAGCATTCCTTTTTTATTCTCTGCGCTATCTCTTCCGCAGCAGCAATTGAAGTTTTAGGAAGAAGTATGACAAATTCATCCCCACCCCACCGGGCCAGAATATCATCAGATCTGCATACTTTTTTTAATAGCTTAGCTGTCTCCATGATAAGCTTGTCACCTTCCATGTGGCCAAAAGTATCATTGGTTAGTTTTAAGCTGTTTAAATCACCCAGAATAATGCTAAGGGGAAGCTGCCTGTCTGTGTCAAGACGCTTTAACTCTTCTTCAAAAAATCTGCGGTTATAGAGACCTGTAAGCATATCATGATAGCTTAGATGAAGGATTGCATTCTCTGTTATTTTGCGCTCGGTGATATCCCAGAGAATGCCGCTGATAGTTTGGGGGCTTCCATCTTTGGCTAGACGTAATTCAGCTCTGGAGGTAATATAATGAATGCTTCCATCATGGCTGACAATACGGTAATCCGGTTCATATAGTATTCCTCTGTTTATCGTCTCAGACAATGCAGCTTTTATTTTATTGCGATCATCAGGGTGTACCACTGCGTAAAACTCTTCTTCTGTTCCCTCAAAGGAGACCGGGTCAATTCCAAGTAAAATACAGCTCTGATTATCAAAAGAACGCTTATTTTCTGCCACATCTAATTCCCAAATTCCAACATGGACAGAATTAAGCACAAGATCTAATTTTTTTTTGTTATTTAACAGCTCCTCAACCAACTTTTTTTGAACGGAAATATCAGTATGAGTCCCTGCCATTAAGAGGGGTTCCCCATGAGAAGTCCAGGAAATTATTTTGCCCCTGTCCTGAATCCAGACCCAGCTGCCATCCTTATGTTTCATCCTGTATTCGATATCATAATATTCTGATTTTCTGTTAAAAACCTTCTCAAGCTGTTCATTTGATTTTTTAAGATCCTCAGGGTGAATAAATCTTTCCCATGTTTTAATGCTTACTGGAGATATTTCCTTAAGAGTATATCCGATAATCTCGGCCCAGCGCTCATTAAATACTGTTTGTCCTGTCTGGACATTCCATTCCCAATTTCCTGCATTAGTTCCTTCCAGAATATTTGTCAGCCTTTCACGTTCCTCTTTTTCAATTTCGGCCTGCTTGCGCTCTGTAATTTCAGACACCATAACGAGATAAAGAATCATATCCTCTGCATCCTGCGTGGTAGAAATATCGAGTAAAGCCCAGAGGGTTGTTCCGTTTCTCCTTATAAGGCGCAGCTCACAGTTATGTGAGTATCCTGTTTTGGAAAGATGTCTAATAGCCAGGTAGTATATATCCTGGTCATCTTTATAGACAAAGCTTGAAAACAG
>CAYNMO010000384.1:0-1768 GCA_964398155.1 uncultured Actinomycetota bacterium
CACCGAGTTAAAGTTTACTTTTTATGATTGAAAAAATGGTAGCGGGGACAGGATTTTAGTCTTTCGTCTCACCTACGGTTCGCTGCAGAGCCGCGGACTCATTTCGCTTCGCTCCACTCCGTCCTTTCGAATCCCTGGTTTAAATCAGCCACCGGCTAATTTAAACACCGAGTTAAAGTTTACTTTTTATGATTGAAAAAATGGTAGCGGGGACAGGATTCGAACCTATGACCTTCGGGTTATGAGCCCGACGAGCTACCAGACTGCTCCACCCCGCAAAGAGAACAACAGAAATAACATTATATGTATTTTTTTTAATTATGCAAATAGAAATTATTACTAATTAAAAAAAAGTTCTTCAATTTCTTTTATTATTCTTTCTTTATTCGGGACAATACTCTTGGACATTTTAGGATTTAAAGGTATCAGGTAATTTTTTGAAGCTATCCTCTTTACGGGATAGTCAAGATAATCAAAACATTTTTCATTTATTTCAGAAGCTATTTCAGATCCTACTCCTGCCCTTAGAACGCCTTCTTCAACAATGACAAGCTTGTTTGTTTTCTTTACTGAGTCTGATATAGTGCCATAATCAAGAGGAACAAGCGTTCTTGGATCTATCAGCTCAATACTTACACCGTGCTTCTTCTCTAATACCTCAATGGCCTCCTGAGAAACTTTTACCATATAGGAGAAAGCTACAAGCGTAAGGTCGTTCCCCTCTTTAATTACATTGGCTTTGCCAAAATCAATATAATACTCTTCTTCGGGTATTTCAGATTCAATATTGTATAATCTCTGATGTTCAAAAAATATTACCGGATCTCCGTAGTTTATAGCTTTTTTTAAAAGTCCCTTTGCGTCATAGGCATTGGATGGAATGGCAATAAATAATCCCGGAAAATGCATAAAAACAGATTCAAGGCACTGTGAATGCTGAACTCCCAGCCCGCCTGCGCCGCCTGGTGTCCTGACAACCATGCTGAGGTTATACTGTCCGCCTGACATAGTTTTTAATTTGGCTGCCTGATTAACTATTCCATCAAAACCAACGGTTATAAAATCTTCAAACATTATCTCGGCAATAGTTTTAATTCCAAGCATTGATGCACCCATTGCTGCTCCGATAATGCTTGCTTCCGAAATAGGTGTGTCGATAATTCTTTCAGTCCCAAACTCTTTAACAAGATCTGTCGTTACCCCAAAACAGCCTTCATATCCTTTGGCTATATCTTCTCCGATAATGAAGATATCTTTGTCTTTTCTCATTTCTTCTGCTATTGCTGCTTTAATTGCATCTCTGTATTTTATTTTTGCCATTTACTCACCAAATCTGTTAAATAAAATTATTTTTTATAATTGCATGTCATCATTGAATTCAGAAAAAGCACTTTCCCTTGCAAACTTTTCTGCATTGTCTAGAACAGCGTTTAATTCGTCTTTAATAATATCTGTACTTTTCTTTAAAATCAGCTTTTTAAAAAGCTGATTCTCTGCAATCTCAACAGGATCTTTTGCCTTCCATTTATTTATTTCATCTGTGGACCTGTATGGTCTCTGATCATGGCATGAATGTCCCATCCATCTATATGTCAGACATTCCAGTAAAACAGGTTTGCTTTTAGCCTTCATATATTCCAGAAGCCCCTTCATGCTTTCATAAACCTTATAAACATCATTTCCGTCCACAACTTCTGTTTTTATTTTAAAAGGTATCGCTTTTTCATGAACCTTTGCAACTGAAGTTTTTGTATAAGGGGTTCCCATT
>CAYNMO010000385.1:0-1762 GCA_964398155.1 uncultured Actinomycetota bacterium
CAACACTTATATCTTTATAATCAATACCACTGACACGATAGGTTGTTTTCTGGCTTACATCTGGCATAGTATCTCCATCCCAGGTGTAATAAAACCCGGTTGGATAAAATTTTTCACCCTCTATTGTCAGGCTTTCATAAAAGAAGTTAAGGCTTTTAAATGTTTCTATATTAAGGAAACAATCATAAGACATAAATCCACTTTCCGAAGTTATGTCAATAGGGACCCATCCATATACGGGAAGCTTTATCTTCACCCAGGCATGATCATTTGAAAGCTGCTTGTCCTCCTCCTGTATTATGCTAAATACAGGTATTCCTTTTATGAATTGAGCAGGAATCCCTGAAGCTCTGCATAAGGCCGTATATAAAATAGAATATTCTGTGCATATTCCTCTGTCTCTTTCTAAAATCTCTGAAGCATTTAAGGTGTCAGTTTCTGAAATACTTAATGATTCTGCCGATTTTAATTTTTCAAAATCATACTCAAGCCTGCCTGCTACAAAAATATACAGTTTTTCGGCTATCTTGTATGGATTTGTTTCATCCCCAACTATTGAAATTGCCTGTTCAATTATTTTTGGAGAGTCGCTGTCGATATATTTTTCACTTTTTGTGAACAGCTCCAGATCCTTATCCTCCGGACCATAAGTCTTCGGCAGATCTTCCCAGTAATCCTTATAGTCAAACTCATATGCGATTAAATCACAGCTTACTTTCGCTGTTGCGGACTCTCCTTTTGCAATATCTTCCAAACTAAACCGGTAAATAAGGTTTCCATTATCATCAGTTAATTCTTTAACATTGCTGATGTTTGCAGAATATTTTTCAACTATTTGAAGTGGGAACTGCGTTCTTGGTACCTCTATTCCGCATTGTATATTGGTTAAGTCTGCGGGTCCTTTGTTCTCAATGGTATATTCAATCTCAATGCTGAATTTATGTTCCTTAACAATCGTAATTAAACCAGCTGACTCGATTATTCTTATTTTTTTATAAGCGGTATCACTCAATATTCCATCGGAAACCATAAGTTCAATAGTATACTCACCAATATTATCAAAAACATGGGAGGCTTCTTCTCCTGTAATTTCCTGGTCATCTCCGGTTTTCCACCGAAAAGTCAGGCCATCTTTGCCTGGATCTATTGAATTGAAACCCGATAAAAACAATGGTTTTCCCTTCTCATAGTAATAACCGTCTGAACCTTCCTGGGCTATATCGATCTGTGCAGTTGGCGAGGCGTTTGCTTCTTGTGTGGTGGATTCTGCTTCCTCTTTGCTTTGTTTTGATATTACATCCAGGCTGCTGCAGCAGGAACTCAGGAATAAAGATGAAATTATGAGAGGAATTGTTAAATATACTAAAAGATTTTTATATTTGGTTTTCATATAATTTTACATATGCCATTTGTATTAATCATAATCATTAATTGCCCACTGACTCTGCTAGATTTTCAGCGGTTTCCTATACGATATTAACATAAAATTAAGATTGTGATATAGCAACTATGGTTTAAAAGAAATTTAAAATATTGCAAATGCTACAATAAAACAAAACTTTTAGGTGTGTATAAAAATGGATATAATCAGCACAATTAGAATAATAATTATCAAGCAGTTAATTTGTTGAGTTTTCGCCCATTTCCAAAGCCATCTCAACAAAATTTTTCGTAATGTCAGGATCAAACTGGTTTCCCGCGCATCTTTGTATTTCATTAATTGCTTCCATCATATTCAATTTTTCTTTGTAGGTTCGCTCCC
>CAYNMO010000386.1:0-1754 GCA_964398155.1 uncultured Actinomycetota bacterium
ATTTTATAATTAAGGATTTTATTAAGTAAAAAACAAGCAATAATGATAAATGAAGGACGAGATAGAATGCAAGTAAAAAAAGAAACGATTATATCTGCGGAGCAGCAGTTCCCTGTTGATGTTTTTATGCAAGATAATTTAAGAAGACAAGTAATTGTGGATCTTCATTGGCACGATTGTGTAGAAATACTTTTCATGATTTCAGGAAGGGCTGAGCAACAAATTAATGAACAAAGCTTTGTTCTTCATGAGGGTGACCTTCTTGTAATCAATCAGGGTAATGTACATGGCACAGTTTGTTATCCAGGGGAAGATGTAAAAATATTGGTAATTAAATTTTTACCTCAAATACTTGATGTCTCAGGGATTAAAGCTTTTGAGTCAAAATATATAACAGCATTTCTTGATTCTTATATAAAACTTAGTAGTGATTCCAGTGAGGATAGTAAAAAGCTTGTGCTTGACATATATAAAGAATTTTCTAATAAGAAAATAGCATATGAGATTTTTATTAAAGGGTGCATATATCAGTTAATAGCAGAATTGATACGTACTGGACATATTAGCGTTTATAACCCAGATATTAATGAGCGACAGATGAAGGATCTAAACAAATTGGTAGGTTATATTGAACAAAACTTTGCTCAACCTATAAAATTAGAAGAAGCTGCTAAAATACTTAACTTCAGCTATCATTATTTATCAAGGTTTTTCAAAAAAGTTACAGGGAAAATTTTAAAGAATATATTGATTTTGTACGAGTTTGCGAAGCAGAAAAGCTAATATTGTCTACGGAGATGACAATTGCTTCTATCGCTTATGAAGTTGGATATGGAAATGTATCAAGTTTTAATAGGGTATATCGAAGAGTGAGAGGATATAATCCTTTTAAACTTAGGAAGTCCAAAAGATAGGAAAAGACAAAAGATAGAGAAAGCAAAAAGATAGAAAACGCAAAAAGATAGAAAAGGACAAAAACTGCAAAGTTTTAGACAAAAATCATATAGATTTTGAGGAATAGCTTGATATAATTATATGCATAATAAATGAGTTTAACTGGCTGAATTGATGAATTATGAGATTGTGAAAAAAATCTTACAATCATGAGAAATGGAGAAAGATTATGCGTGAATTTATACCAAACTATCAAAATGTGATAGATGCTGCAAAAAATATCAAACCAAAGCGTATGCCTATATATGAACATAATATTTCTGTAAATATTATGGAGCGTATTTTGAATAAGTCCTTTGCCAATCTTCACAATGGAAGTGACGATGAAAAAAAGGAATTTTTTAGACAATACAATAGCTTTTTTAAAGAAATGGGATACGATACTGTAACCTTTGAAGCTTGTATTGGACCGGCTATGCCAGGAAGTGGTTCATTAGGAGGACATGTTCCTGGAGTGATTAAGGATATGGACGATTTTCTAAAGTATCCATGGGATGAAATTTCAAGTTATTATGAAAAAAAGAATTATAAGAATTTTGAGCTTTTAGGTGAAGTCATGCCAGCAGGAATGAAAGCCATTGGTGGTCCTGGAAATGGCGTTTTCGAGCTTGTGCAGGATGTCACTGGATATGAAAATCTTTGCATTTTTTCCTTTGAGGAGCCAGAACTTTTCGCTGGGTTATTTGAAAAAGTCGGAGACCTAATGTATAAAATATGGAAAGCCTTCCTTGGCAAATTTGCTGACACCTATGCTGTTTACAGATTTGGAGATGACCTAGGTTTTAAAAGTGCAACTTTAC
>CAYNMO010000387.1:0-253 GCA_964398155.1 uncultured Actinomycetota bacterium
GCTTAAATGACGGGTTTAAATTTACATCCTGCAGCAAGTTCTGTGAAATATGGAAAAACTACGAACAGCAAAATCAGTAAGCAATAAAAATCAGTAAGCAATAAATAAGAAATCAATAATTTTGTTTTTGTTAGGTTTTAATGGAAAGTAAATTTCTTAAATAGGTATGGCTTAACCGACATTGTCGCTGAATATCGTGCTCCAGGAGCGTTTCGTGTGAGCACAATTATACTTTAAACAGTGATTCTGTCAG
>CAYNMO010000387.1:263-1749 GCA_964398155.1 uncultured Actinomycetota bacterium
CAGTGGCTTGGCCGGTATGAACACTGGCGGGGGTCAGCAAGGCGATACCCGAATTACTTGTTACGTGGAGGAGGAAAAAGTGGCTGAAAAAAAATTAGGCGTGGGTTTCATTGGTACAGGCGGAATATCGATTATACATGGTGAAGCAGTCATGGCTAACAGTAAATCACAATTGGTTGGAGTTTGGAACAGGACCCGGTCCAGAGCCGAAGAAAGGGCTCAGCAGTTTTCGTGTAAAGTATATAAGGAGCCGCAGGACCTTGTTAATGACCCGGAAGTGGACGTTGTGTTTATCCTCACAAATCTTGAGACACACCTTGAATATGCAAAGCTTGCAATTGAAAAAGGAAAACACGTACTGATTGAAAAACCGGTTGGAATGTCAGTTCCTGAAATAAAAGAGATAAAAAAATGCTCAGAAAAAGCAGGGGTCATTTGCATGCCGGGCCATAATGTTATCTATGAAGATGGTATTTTTAGAATTAAAAAAATGCTGGATAGCGGTGAAATGGGGCAACTTATTTCTTTTTATTACCTGTTTAATGCCTTTCACAGCGAGGAGATTGCGCAGTTGTACCCGGGTGTTATAAGGCAAATACTGACTCATCATATATACACAATGTTATATCTTGCAGGCAATCCAAAGCAGGTAATGGCGATGAAATCGTGCCTGCATTATGAGAAACTGGATAGAGAAGATCTGGCCATGGTTAATCTAAAGCTAGAAAATGATGCATTGGCACATCTGGAAGTAAGTTTTGCTGCGGGCGATTTATCAGCTGACCCATGGACCCTGCTCATTAAAGTACTTGGTACTGAGGGAGCAGCAAGATATTCATGGCAGGACTGGGTTTTGGCCAAAAAAGGAATAACACACTCAAGAGTTTACGTTGCATATCCTGAAGGAATTAAAAATGAAGTCAACCATTTTATTGATATTTGCACAAATGGAGGGGCGCCTCTTTCAACAATTGATGACGCTATAAAGGCCCAAATGATTATGGATGCTGCTGAACTTTCAATTGAAAATAACTGCGGTGTGGATTTAAAGTTAACATGACAGCAAAATTTTTTTATTTCTGCATAATCAGCCGGAATTTTAAAATTAAAAATAATTCATACTGAACAAATTAAAATTCTTTGTAAAATAAAGAATTAGGCAGCATAATCCAATCAATAAATACAATTACATAAAATTGTCATCCAGCGGATACATCGGGCGTCGGATATTTTTGTGCCCCATATCTGCCAGTTGCTCTGTACTTGCGCCCGGAGTTAAAGCAAGAATGGCTTTCGGGGCAATTCTGGCCAAATCCGGATAAAGGTAACCAAGCTTTACTATTACAATTTTATAATCTTCAAGGTTTACTCCGACTGACTCAAATATCTCTCGCCGGATAAGCGCTGTGCGTTTTTCTGTAATTATAACTGTTATGTTTCCGGCACCAACAACTGCCGCGCGCCCTGCTTCTTCACCATACCATCC
>CAYNMO010000388.1:0-1727 GCA_964398155.1 uncultured Actinomycetota bacterium
ACTGAGTTTAGGAGATGGATATTAGGCTTTGGGTCTTTTGCTCGAATATTAGAACCTGAAGAACTGAGGACTTCAGTAATTGAATCTCTGGAAAAAACCTTGGATAATTACCGATGCCAATAATAATGGCTTTTTGATAATTCTGCATTTTTCATTTGGCATAAAATTGCCATATTTTTAGTCATTTCATACCGCTTCGACACATCCTGTCGTATGGGACTGCTATACTATTCATATCAAAAGACAGTACTTTGATTCTCTTTGAAGACTTATAAAAATATGTAAAGGAAAGCCAATGAATTCTATTAAAAAAAAGTCTGTTATCGAAAATGTTATCAACGAAATGACAGGAAAAATGGCAAATTTTGAGTATCTGCAAACAGGCTACAGTGAGTTCGATGAGGTGATAAAAGGTTTAAAGCCTTGCCAGTTGATTACTATTGCTGGCCATCCAGGCATAGGTAAAACGGCTTTTGCACTCGGATTGACGTATAATATTGGTATTATAAAAAAAATTCCAACAGTCTATATGTCCTTGAGTATAACAAAAGAACAGCTATTAAAAAGGCTTTTATTGTTTTCCTGTGATTTTCCTATTAATAAAATGCAATTTAATGAAGATGAAGAAAGCGAACTTTTCCTTAAGGGTGAAAAAATAGCCAATAGCGACTTTGACATTTGTGATATCACACGCCCATCTTTGATGGAATTGGTAAGATATATTAGAGAGCAAAAAAACACCAACAATACTTTGTTATTTGTTATTGACCCTGTTGAATATATATGCCTAAAATACAGGATTAGTTTGGGTACTGGTGATTTTAGCTTAATAGCAAAAACTCTTAAGGACTTATCCGTAGAACTTGAAATTTCAATTGTGGTTTTAAGCAATTTACGGCTAATTGATTCTAAATTAAATCGCAAAACCCCTGATATTGCTGACCTGCAGGAGAGCATAAAACTCGAAAGATATTCTGACTTAGTAATACTTTTAAACAGGGAAGACTATTATTTTAGGGGACAAAGTGGATTCGAGGATAATGGCTCTGCGGAACTAATTGTCCATAAAAATAATTCTGGCCAGACTGGCAACATAAAAATGAATTTCAATGAAGAAATTGCAAAATTTCAGGACATTTTATAATTTAAAATTATTAGATATTTACAGGATGGAACATGTATGGAAGAAGATATTTTTTTGCCATTACCTGAAAAAGAAGTATTCGGAAGACGGTATGTTGACATTGAAAACTATAAAAACCTAAATTTAGCTCATCAAATTAGTCCATGGAAACATGACTACGATGGTGTGCAATATATATTAGATGAAACTATTCCATTACTGCAAAAAAACATAACTGAAGTTCGTAATGGCACAAATGGTTTTGGAGACTATGCATCATCGATAACATACATAAAATGGTTATCAAAAAGGTATCAAGTAGATGTGGAAAATCTCACAGCGACTATAAATTTTCTTCTTTATGGTATTAGAAGCAGGCGAATTCCCAATGTAGAGCGAATTGATAAGACAATTATGAAATTCAGGCATCTGTGCAAGTTTATCCAAGCCAAAATTATCTTTGAAGCCAGACTTATCGGCAGGAATGTAACGGACAACCCTACACCTAAAAATATGTGGTAGTATGTATTTAATTTACTTTTTGACCATCAAAAGGAGGTCATATGGCTTGCCTATTAATACTGTTGGCTGTTCTTATAATAAA
>CAYNMO010000389.1:0-1718 GCA_964398155.1 uncultured Actinomycetota bacterium
CGAAAAAGCAATTGCGCATTTTACATGTGGCTACGGCGGTGATGGGAATCATGGGAATCACGTTTGGGATTAGCATGATTGGCGTGAAAAGTTTGTTGGACGTCTGGTGGAAATTGTCTGGTATTTTTGCTGGGGGTATGTTGGGGATTTTCTTGATGGGCTATTTGGCTAAAAATGTTGTCAACTGGCAAGCCAAGATTGCCGCTACGATCGGAGTTATAATAATCGCAATGATTTCCTTTAAAGATAATTTACCTGAGGAAATCTGTGTAATTAAAGGAGATTTAAGGCATAGAGATGAAATAAATTATTTTTTTTTAAATAATAAAATAGATTGTGTTGTACATTTTGCCGCATATGCGTATGTTGGTGAGAGTATGGCTAAACCAGAATTATACTTTGAAAATAATCTGATTGGAGGTATTTTGCTCTTGGATGCAATGAGATTGGGAGGATGTAAAAATATAATTTTCTCTTCTTCCTGTGCAACTTATGGCATTCCTGAAAATGTTCCTATAACTGAACAAACACCTCAGAACCCGATAAATCCTTATGGGGAAACAAAACTTATTTTTGAAAAAATTTTAAATTGGTATTCAAGAATACATAGTTTTAATTATGTAGCACTCAGATATTTTAATGCAGCAGGAGCTGATTTTGGAATAGGTGAAAAACATAATCCAGAAACACATTTAATTCCCCTAGTTATCAGATCTATAATTCAGCAAAAAGAAATGAATATTTTTGGTAATGATTATCCTACGAAAGATGGTACTTGTATTAGAGATTATATACATGTAACTGATTTGGCAAATGCACATTTTCTTGCTTTAAAATATCTCCAAAATAATGGTTCTTCTTTAAAACTTAATTTAGGTACTGGAAGAGGAACTTCTGTAAGTGAAATAGTTTCTATAGCGGAAGACATAATTGGAAAAAAGGCAAAAGTAGTTATGAATGAAAGAAGAGCCGGGGATCCTGCTATTTTGGTAGCAAATGCAGATTTGGCAAAAAAACTACTTGGGTGGGAAGCAAAAAAAAGTATTAAAGAAACAATAAAAGATGCTGTTGACTGGGAAATAAAATATTCAAACCTAAAAAATGAATAAAAAATATGATTATTTAATTGTAGGTGCTGGAATAAGCGGATGCGTTTTAGCTGAAAGATTAGCATCTATCGGGAAAAAAATTTTGATTATTGATAAAAGAAACCATATCGGCGGCAATTGTTATGATTTTTATGATGAAGCAGGGGTGCTTGTTCATAAATACGGCCCACATTACTTTCGGGCAAAATCTCAAGAAGTTATTGATTACTTGTCTAAATTTACAGAATGGATACCTCATAAATATAAAGTTAAAGTTAGAATAAAAGATACTCTTTTCTCATTTCCTACTAATAAAAAAACATTTGAACAATTTTTTAACAGAAAATTTTCTTCAGAGGAAGACCTTAGGTTATTTGTAGACTCAATAAGGGATAAAACTATCCAGTCTCCTTCGAATGCAGAAGAACAAGTAGTATCTCTTTTAGGCAAAGATTTGTATAATTCTTTTTTCAAAGGATATACTGAAAAGCAATGGGGTGTGCCAGTTAGTAGCCTTGATTCTTCTGTAACTGCAAGAATTCCCATAAGATATAATGAAAATGATGATTACATATTAGAGTCCTTTCAGGCAATGCCTAAAAAAGGATATACTTCTATGTTTAAAGAGAT
>CAYNMO010000390.1:0-1701 GCA_964398155.1 uncultured Actinomycetota bacterium
CTTTTATTTATCATTTATTACATGTTTAACCTGTCATACAAGTATTAGCAGAAGAAAGTTTATTTGAAATAATGTAAAAAGTCAAGAAATGTTAACAAGCTATTCAATCGCATTAGAATATCCGGTCACTGGCCAGACAAGATGTACCGACTGCCGGCAAGATAAAAGTAACCGGTTTTGATATTCCCTGTCTTAAACAAAGCATGTCATTTCAAGCTTTAAGCATGCCTTTACAAATTTAACTTTATCCTGTTTTATAGGCAAAGGTTACCATATCGGTCCGCAAACAGCTTTTCTTCCTTCTCTATCCTTTCATCAATAGCAGCAAAATCAATAGGATACCTGCCATATTTATTTGCGAGTTCAAAAAGTCTTACAATATTTTCAGGCGGCATGTTTGCCTGGATGTTATGGCCGGAGGAAAATACATATCCGCCGCCGGGCGCAAGGTCTTTAATTCTGTTGAGAGTATCAATTGTAAGTGTATGTATGTCCTTGTGAAAAACACCATGATTATTGGTCCCGCCATGAAACAAAAGCTTGTCACCGTATTCCTTTTTTATTTTTGCAGTGTAATTTCCCACAGCATTTGCCTGAAGCGGATGCACGATGTCGACTCCCATTTCCATTAAATCATCAAGACACCAGTAAGTAGAGCCGCAGGAATGATAGCAGCATACGGCTTTTGTCTTTGTTTTAATAAAGGAAATCATTTTTTTAAATCTGGGCACAACTTCTTCTTTGAAATACTTCGGTGATATTATTGGTCCGCTTTGTATTCCCCAGTCATCGCCCATCCAGAATACATCGATATAATCACCGATTGCAGAATAAAATCCGTCAAAAAACTCAAGATTCCAGTCGACTATTTTATCCATAAGGTACCTGGCAGTTTTTGGTTCCCCGTAGAGATCCGTCATAAAATCAGTAAGCCCACGCAGGCACCAGGCAAAATAAAAAATATTTGAGACGAGCCCGGCCCACAGCGAATAGTCTGTATTTTCATGCAGATTCTTTGCATTTTCTTTAAGTCCTGCAAACCTTGCCGGGTCAGCCGGGTCAGGCATTTTAAATGCTTTTATTTCATCCAGTGTTTTGCCGCGAAGCGGTGCTGTATGAACATCGGCATAATAGCCGACTTTCCGGTAAACTGTCCCAAACTCATCCGCAAACGTACCGTCCTGATTTTCCTTAAATACAAATCCCTGTGGAGCATTTGGATAAATATAACGTGTGTCAACGCCGAGCCTATTTTTTATTTCATCTTTTACAACTGCGAGCCTCTGCACATAATCATAAATGACAATCTCATCATCCATATTTAAGAATTTGAGCAGATTAAGGTATGCTGCTTCAGTCATCCCTGAAACATTACCGTTATTGTCAATCGGCACCCTGTCTGCTTCTTTCCTTGATATTGCTGCTTTCACACGCTCTCTTGGATTCATGGTGCCTCCTAAAAATAAAAAAAGATTTTATCGGATTTGTTAATATTTAAAAATTCTTTTAATTTACCGCTCGCAATTGCAGTATTGGTGGAACAAATGGCACTTTCAGGATCAACTGGCACTTTACCAGGATCTTTATGGTTTACGGCCATAAATACTCTTTCTCCTGACATCAAAATTTAACCTACCGCTTACTTTTTTTTCATACCATAGATGTAGCCGCCTTTTTGGCTGCCAAGCATATAAGAGTTCA
>CAYNMO010000391.1:0-1688 GCA_964398155.1 uncultured Actinomycetota bacterium
GCCGCATCCACAGTCTACTAAAAATATTTTGCCTGCTGCAAAAACTGCTGTTGAAATAATTTCTTTTGTGTTTGTGGGGCCATAAACTTCTACCGGAAGCTGTCTTCCCAAATCAAGCCTGTTTAGGCTGTTTAAAATAAAAAAATCAATAAAGCCGCCGTTATGATCAGTATGGTGGTGTGTAAAAAATATTTTATTTATATGGTTTGGTGATATTCCTGAAGCGAGCAGTCTTTGAACAACGCCGCATCCACAGTCTACTAAAAATATTTTGCCTGCTGCAAAAACTGCTGTTGAAGACTTTACTCTGCGCACGCCACCCAAAGTATTCCCTGTTCCGAGCATAATAAGAGACATCTCGTCAGGATTGAACTTTTGCCTGTATTCAAATATACCATCTACTTTATTTTTAATAATACTGTTTTCTTTTCTGCTTGGTTTAAAATCTTTCTAATGAACACATACTGCTTACAAGTCAGGCTATTAGAATCTTTTAATAAAGCATGCCTGCTTTTTTTACATTCTGCACTTCACTTCTTAAATAATTGCTTTTTAAGAAACAAAAAATTCTTCAGGTATGCTTAGGATATGAGTTATTTTAGGAATGCCTCTTCACCAGACTTTGACCAGCCAAACTCATTTTTTGCTTCTTTTGCTTCCCTGAAGTTTCTTTTTGTAATTTTTTATTTTATGAAAGTTCCTTTATTTTTTTAACTATTGCTTCTGCCATCTCGTTTGTCCCTACAGCTGAAGGATCATCTCTTGTTGGTTTCATATCATAAGTCACATATTTGCCTTCTTTTATTATCGCAGCTATCGCATTTTCCAGAACATCGGCAGCTTTATTCTCATTTATGTGTTTTAGCATCAGTACTGCTGAGAGCATCATTGCAGTAGGATTTATTTTATTTAATCCTTTATATTTTGGGGCGCTTCCATGTGTTGCTTCAAATAATGCAAGTTCGTCTCCAATATTACCTCCGGGAGCAACGCCAAGCCCGCCTACAAGTCCTGCTGCAAGATCTGATAAAATATCGCCATAGAGATTTGGCAGAACCAGCACGTCATAGAGCTCAGGTTTTTGAACCAGCTGCATGCACATATTATCAACAATCCTGTCCTCTGACTCAATCTGCGGATACTCATTTGCAATTCGCCTGAAAGTTTCCAGGTATAGTCCGTCGGTATACTTCATGATATTTGCTTTGTGCACACCGGTTACTTTTTTTCTGTTGTTTCTTATGGCATATTCAAAAGCATATCTTATTATTTTTTCAGAACCTGAAACAGATATCGGTTTTATCGTTATCCCGCTGTCTTCTTTAATAACAATATCTTTTTTTTCTTTGATATATTCAATCAGACCTTTTGTTTCTGGCTTGCCAATCTCAAATTCAATACCTGCATACAGATCTTCTGTATTTTCCCTTATTATTACAAGATCAAGATTTTCATATCTGGATTTAACACCGGGATAGCTTTTGCAGGGCCTGACACATGCATAGAGGTTAAATATTTTTCTCATGGCAACGTTGACACTCCTAAAACCGGTACCTATTGGCGTGCTGATAGGCCCTTTTATCCCAACTTTATTTTTTTTAAGAGAATTAATGACGCTGTCTGGAAGAACTGTGCCTTCTTTTTCGAAAACATCTGCTCCTGCGTTTTCAACATCCCACTCTACGTTA
>CAYNMO010000392.1:0-1682 GCA_964398155.1 uncultured Actinomycetota bacterium
AGGGGGAATGAGGAAATATTTTTCTCATTTCTTAACTTTGCTTTGTTTGAATCCCTGGCGAGCAAGATCCGGGTCTGAATTTGGCTTGTAGTTCATATCGTTTGTATAAATAATGTCGCCATATTCATTCTGCCAGCGATAATTCCATTCGTTGGAGCCTGTTTCAACTTTCTTGGTAAATGGGTTTATATAATCTTCCTGCCCGGTAAGTGTTTTATACATAGAATCATTTATTTCTTCGTTGGTTTTTCTTCGGTTTTCATTTATTTCACGCTCAATCTTTTCTATTTCTTTTTGAGTTTTTGCAACAATTTCTCCGCGCTTAATCTGCCCATGCAATTCGCCTGCAATCCAGGCTGGATTAAATTTAAAAGAATCACCTATCACTTTTCCTACAGGTGCCCACTGTTCAAATTCAGCTTCAGGGGCACGAGCAGCAACAGTAGCCCTGTTGCTCCATTGTCCGGCAAACATAGGCCCTCTGTTTTCAACCGCAGTAAAGAAAAATTCTTTATATTTTACTCCAGATTCTTTATATGTGACCAAAATATAGGCAGCATCATACTTAAAATCCATTTTAATCGGCAAATATTTTGCAATCTTATTATCCCAGAAATCTTTAAACAAAGAAGCAATTTTTGGCAAGGATTTCTTTTCAAGAACCTTAACATCAGTTGCATTCGGCCTTGTAATCGGAAATGCCAGTTGAGTAAGAATATCCTCAGCTTTAAGGCATGGATACACTGTCATTCCGTTATAATTGGAACCAATTGGAAAATATTGAGCAATATTCTGGCCTGTTAAATCTGCAAAATAAATATGGGGCATCCAGTGGATTTGGACAGTACCTTTATCATCTTTTTTGACAGTAAAATCAAACTTAGCTTCAATGGATTGGGCTGCGCCTCCTGCAGCATTAGGATCAACCCTTTCTATTCCACCATCAGTTTTCCATCCCTTTGGAATAAGACACGAAAATGCATTCTCAGATTTGTCTTTATACTTTTGTAAAACAACAGTTTTTATAGGCTTTGATTTCAAACCCGCAGCACAAAATGAAATACTGAAACAGCAAAATACCACGAAGCAAATTAGAACTTTCCCGAATTTCATTTTCCACCTCCAAAAGCCTACTTGTTTTATGGGGACCCTATACCTTTTTAATTGCAAAACCTTCATAACTAATTCGGCTTATGACGCACTATATCACCATTTGCAATACTCTTGTTACCTGAAAGAGTATACAAAATATCTGCTGATTTTTCTTCAACATTCGTAATTTTGCCCGTTGCAAGCACTTCCATAACAACTTTGATAACTTCACCCGTTTCCGGGTCTTTAATTTCTTTACCCCTGCGGCAAACTTCAACCTTATCTCCAAGTGCATAACCTTTTGCTGTTCCCGCATTACAAATAAGTATATTGCAGCTATCATCAACATCAACAACAACTCCATTGGCTTTTGCACCGCCTGGAAGTATTGTTATTTTTTTTGTATCTATAGCTTTTAGAAGCTGATTACACCAGTCGATAATAGCTTTTCTTGTAGCTTGTCCAAGAATAGACTCCATAAAATTGGAGCTTCCCACAGCAAAAGCACCTACATTTTTCTGAGCAATAGCAATAGATGTTTTGCTTTCGCTTCCCTTTCCTGCATATCCGGCTACGATTTCGCCAGTTGT
>CAYNMO010000393.1:0-1639 GCA_964398155.1 uncultured Actinomycetota bacterium
CTCCACAAGCATCTGAGCCTTTTCATTCTCAGTCAGCAATTTTGAGATGCTGCGGAGTTCCTTATCCGTAACATTGCTCTTGCCCAACGCTTTCAACGCCTGAACGACAATCGCAATTTTATATGATATATTAATAATCTCGTTTTTATTGTCTGTGTGTTTGAATTTCAGTGTCATTCCGTCTGCTTCATAGGTCTTATACGGTCCATCGCTGACATAGAGCCAGACAGCAGGTACCTGTGTGGACAGACCCAGCATGTTCAGCGCAGTGTCGCCGCATGGGACAATAGTCCAGCCGTAATTTCGTGCTATCGCCTTTGCGATGTCATCGGAGCGGGGCGGAACGTTCTTGTTCAACAACACACTATATCGAGGCTTAACATAAATGCCGCGCATCACTCGCTGCAGTTCTCCTGTTTCCTCAAGCCGATCAAGGCACATGTTTATTTTAACAGCTTCTGCGATGTCAAAAAAGTCGGAGGGGATAAATACTGAACCGTCTTTCGCGTCTTTTATTCGATTTTTTACTTGTTCCAAATTATCTGGACGTTTCATAAGCTCGCCTCATTTCGTTATAAATAATATATGCTATTTATAACCAATAATCAAGCGCTTTATTCTTTTGGATTTCAAAAAATCTTTGCAAAAGCTGATAAAAAAAAGGACTTGTGACAATCTACTCATTTGCAGTATGATTTCCCAGTTCCTCCTTTCTGGTTTGTAATAGCGATTACTTTTGCCATTTTCTTTTCCTCCTTTCACGTAAAAAGCCTCCTGCCTTATAATTTAATAAAGCAAGCGGCTTCAATAATATATATGAAAAGAGGACATAAGCTGAAAAGCCGTGTCCTCTTGTTCATTCGTATTCATTTGGTCCTAACGGTATAAATACAGCTAACAGAGAGATGCATTGCTGGTGGTGCTTACTACATTACAATTTTTTTATCGCACAACTGTATAGATGATTCACGATGTGCGACCACAATTATTGTTTTATCCTTGCCGATATTACGGATAGCCCTTAAAATGTTCTGCGAGTCTTTTTGTCATTTCTTCGTTTGTCATGATTTTTAATCTCCTTTTCGTTTAATTTTTGTTTTTGGGTAATAAAAAAACCCGTTCCAGATAATCTCCGAAAACGGGCATTTGACTTGAATTTTTACATAGAAAAAGTCAGATGTTTATTTCTGACCATTTTGTAAGATTTACTAAGTAAATCATCTTACCTTTATTAACTTACCTTATTTTTCTGACCTTGTTATATTTTTATTATACATCTAACTAAAGCAAGGTTCAATAAATATTTTCTAATCTATTCTATGTTTTTATTAAATTTATCTTTTCTTCTGAAGAGAGACCTTTAACAACAAGTCCATATGAATGATCCACCAGCCAAAAAATCTCAGACTCAGGGATTGAATCATAAAGAGTTATTGTATTCCAATGCTCTTTATTAAGGCGATAACCAGGTGTGACCGATTTATGTTGCTGCCTTAAATCTTGAGCAAGAAAAGGATCACATTTTAAAGATATACTTACCTTATCAGCCTTTTGAGATATTAGTGCAAACATTTTTGACTGTACCTTAATTACCAACGGCTCAGGTCCAAAAGGGTAATCCTCATATGCACCTTTTTTT
>CAYNMO010000394.1:0-1637 GCA_964398155.1 uncultured Actinomycetota bacterium
TAAACATTTGTATCCTTTTTGTTCTTTTAACATTGAATTTGACAAAATATTTATTGACGCACCCTGCAGTGCGCTGGGAACATCTTCCAAGAATCCTGATGCCAAATATAATAAAAACTTTGAAGATATCGCTCATTTAAAAGCTGACTCTCTTAAAATATTGCAAAACTGTGATGAATATTTAAAAATTGGAGGCAGAATTGTTTTTTACACCTGTACACTTTCCAGGCTTGAAAATATTGAAGTAATTGAAAATTTTTTGGCTTTATATATGAATAAATACAAGCTGCTAGTTGTTGATACTGATAAGATATTTGATGACATTTCTCCTGAAAATAAAACGGAATACAATTTAAAGTCTGAGGGCTGTTTTGAAATAATGCCATACTATTTTAAGAGTGAAGGTGCAACTGTATGCTCAGTCATTAAAATTGCATAACATTTTGTTATTAATTAAAAATTAGGGAACAGGTTTTTAAGAGGACAATTATGAAAATTGGATTAATCAGTGATACACATGGGGACATGGAAGCATTTGAAAAGGCTTTTGAAATAATAAAAGACTCTGATTTAATAATGCACAGCGGTGATTTATTTTATCATGGTCTGTTTAACCCGATAAGAGAATCTTATAATCCGCTGGAAATGTCAAATCTTATAAACAGGATAAAAAAACCGATAATTTTTTCAAGAGGCAATTGTGACAGTGAAGTTGACCAGCTTGCCGTGGATTTTAACATTCTCGATCCGGTAAGAATATTTTACTTTAATGAAAATATGATTTATCTGCATCACGGGCACAGTAAAAAAGATGAAGAGCTTTTGGATTTAAGCAAAAAATTCAGATTTAATATAGTTGTAAGCGGTCATACTCATATATGCAGGATCGAAAAAAAAGAAAATGTTATTTTTGTAAATCCGGGAAGCCCGTCTCTTCCCAAAGGAGGCAATCCTCCCACTGCAGGAGAAATAGATTTCAATAACAACAAAGTAAGGATTATCAATATTGACAATGGTGAAGAACTATTGTCTGCAAATATTAATTAGTTTCCAGTGAATAATCAGCTAAAATAGTCTAATCAGACAACTTTTTTTACTTTATTTGCCTTAAGACATCTTGTGCAAATATTTACTTTTTTGACTGTGCCATTTAACTCTATTTTTGCCTTTTGAATGTTTGGTTTGAACATTCTGTTCGACTTTTTATGTGAATGGCTCACGTTACAGCCAAAACTTACTTCTTTATTACATATCTCACATTTGTTTGCCATATTAACTCCTGTTAAAAATACATATTCAATTAAGAATTTTTAATTATAATAGCATTAATATAAAAAATATTAAAACTGGCTGCCAAAATTTACAAATATTGTTTTGCCAAATTTAACAATCACAAATGCTAACATTTAATTTATTAATTTACAAGTAAGAATTTTAATCATATTTACTAAAAAAAATTCAGATGAGAATATTCTTTTTTTCAATAAAAATATTAATTGCAAAACTTCTGGCGTATTTTAATTTTTACGTTAACTACCCTGGTTTGAGATTTGAAACAATAAATATCAAAAAAAATTTTATAGACACCGGCGCTTCCGATAAAATCATCATATGTATTGGTGATTCCAATACATTTG
>CAYNMO010000395.1:0-1618 GCA_964398155.1 uncultured Actinomycetota bacterium
TTATATTATAAAATAAAAAAAATGTTAATGTTATTTAAAAAAAATCTTAACAAAATGACTGGCTGCTTCAAAAAAAAAAAAAAAAGAAAAATTTGAAAAAATTACTTATAGCGTTTTCCATTATAAATGCCGGAATGTATTTTATAATTTATTCTTATTTTGATTATATTCTTGAAAGCTCGCCATCATTTGTAATGCCTGCTCTGGCAATCAGCTTTGTCAAGATATTATTTCTTATTGTCATTGGTTTTTCGGCAGGACTTGTGATATCTCTTATCAGAGGTTTTGAGGGTGTCAAGAGTACTTTTGATTACAAAATGTTTATAATGCTCTCAGCCATTCCGATAATAATGCTTATTCTTTCAGGCGGTCAGGTGACAAATTTTATTATTGTAAAATTTTTCAGTGCAAATAAAAAACTGGCTGAGCTGGCATTTTATATTTTTTCCAGGGATTACATATGGGCTCTGCTCACAGGTTTTATTGCAGGAATGTGTATAAAATTAAGATTTAAAAGAATTCGTACGCTGCGCATAACCAGCAACGGGGAATTGCGTTAGGGGACAGTCCCCTTTTGAGCACGTTTTTAGCTATTTATTAATGTTGCCAATAAATTGCTTACTTTCTGATATGCATTATCTATTTATAGATATTTCGCAAACATTTCCTAATTATTTTCTGGTGAACAATTGGCTAAAATGGTAAGGAAATAGGGGACAGTCCCCTTTTGAGCACGGTTTTAGCTATTTATTAGTATTGCCAGCATGTTGCCGACTTTTTCTGGCATACATTATCTGTTTATGGCTATTTCACAAACATTCTTTATTATTTGTAAAGAAAAGCAGGACCCCAGTCATCGCCGGCAATATCAGTCAGTTTAACAACTCCTGAACCGTCAAAGTTCATAATATATATCTCAGAATTTCCGGAAAAATTGCTGTCAAATGTTATAAGTTTGTTATCAGGTGAAATCGACGGGTGGGTGTCAAACCCCGGATTGTTTGTAAGCCGGCTTACGCTTGTCCCGTTTGAATTCATGATATATATTGAAGATGTTTTTTCTTCAAAGCCTGCAAAAGCAATATACTTTCCATCTTTTGAAATACAGGGTGTTCTTTTCCTGACGCCGTAATCTGAAATTCTTGATTTATTTGCACCCTCAAAATCCATGAAGTAAATATCTTCAGATCCGACAGATCCTGATTCAAAAAGGACTTTAAAATCGAAAGGATGAGCAACCGGGTGCCAGTCATCTCCGCCGGGATTAAAAGTAAGCCTTACAGGATTTGTCCCATCTGAATTAATTCTGAAGAGTTCCCAGTTGTTTTCCATAAACACTTCATAAACGATATAACGTCCGTCAAAAGACATTGTGGGATATCCGCTCCTGTGCACGCTGTTTGTAATCTGCTTTTTTTCGGATCCATCAGTATTCATGGTCATTATCTGCCATGTTCCATTTATATCGGATGTGTACAGTATCTTTTTGCTGTCAGGCGATACCTGAGGATACATGTCATTGGATGGATTGTCTGTCAGCTGCGTAAGACCTGAGCCGTCAATATTCATAATAAAAACATCTTCATTGCCACTTTTTGATGATGTAAAAACTATCTTT
>CAYNMO010000396.1:0-1608 GCA_964398155.1 uncultured Actinomycetota bacterium
CTGTAATATCCCGTATAGTACTTATTGTTGATGCCTATGATGTCATGACAAGCGGCAGGTCATATAAGGGGCCCATGACCAAAGAAGATGCAATAAAAGAACTTAAAAGATGCGCAGGCACCCAGTTTGACCCGGAACTGGTTAATAAATTTATAGAGATTCTGTCAAGCTGACATATAATCTAAATTAATAAAGACTCCGTTTCCTGACTATGATATCCAATGATCAAAATATATTGAGCCGGTTGCAAGCCGGCTGATTTAGCAGCTTTTACCAACCGGCCCCCTGCTTCTTAACTAAGGTCAATTACGACATCTTCACAATTTAAACACTTAACCTGGCCGTTAGTGTCTGCCGTAATTTTTTGCACTATCAGTTTTTATCTTGTCTAAAGTATTTTTATTAAAGCCCTGATCTAAAACTTCAATAGTTTTAATCAGGATGGCTTTTCTTTGTTTCGAAACAATATAAGCAAGCCTTGAGGCAAGCTTTCTTTTATCCAGCTCCTGAACATACTTTTCAATGTCCTCATATAAGGGATAATAAAACAGGATTCTGATTATCGGTTTTGGCCTCCTGTTTGATATTTTCTCCATGGGGTAAAAAGATTCTTTTTGCCTGAAGCTCTGCGTCTGATCGGTTAAGGCCAGAACAAACCAGCGTGCCAACATTGCCCAGGGCACCTCTCATGCGCTCATCAAGTTGGCTTAATTGCTGGTGGGCCAAGAACAAGGTATAAGTGCCGTTTCCTGGCTTCTGCTAAAGTCCTGCTAAACGTCTTTGAACCGCCTTCAGAGCTGACAAAGAGCTGGAACTCATCTAAGTATTCAAAGAAGTCTTTTTGTGTTCTCCTGGCCATGGCTGCCTGCTGTATTAAGGTTGTAATAAAGCCACCGAAAAGTTTGGCTGACAGCTCGCTTAAATAAGACAAATCTACAATTAAGATTTTGTTTTCATCCATGATTTTCCGGAAATTAATAGTTGATTTCAGCTGGCCGAAAATGTTTCTTATCCGGACATTTCCGGTTAGCCTGGAGATTTTGTTTAAGGTGGATTCAACCCTTAAGGCCTGTTCGTTTTTGGGCCATTTGTCAAAGCGATTGGTAAAAAACTTATGAACAGCAGGGTCTTCCGTTTTGGTCAAAAGATTGTCTCTGTATGCCTTGTCGGTAATAAGCCTGGAAGCTCAATAATACTTAAATTGTTTTCCATTAAAACCATCATGGAATTAAACATGACATCTTCAAAAACCGGAGCGTTTCCAAATCCCAGCTCCTTTTAAAAACTTCGATAATATCGTTGGCATGTGAAGAGTTATTGTTGATACGACTGCTCCATAGATTGCAACAATGGCGATAATTATTCGGTCCCAGGTTATAATTTCCATAGCAACTCCCTCTTATTTAAAATTAATAAAAATGAAGCCCCTGTATGCCTTTTTAAGCCATGCAAAGCGGTTAGGCATACATTTCTATGTCTCAAATTAAGAGAAAGATTATTACCTTTTCTTTTTCCCAAAAATAGAAGATATAAATGTGTTTATAACAGCTTCATATTTTTCGCAAACCGGGCTGGTTCCTCCTGATATCAAAAGGGATGAATATGTAC
>CAYNMO010000397.1:0-1593 GCA_964398155.1 uncultured Actinomycetota bacterium
ACTGCATTAAAGTCAAAGCCTGATTATATAAACAACAGATTTGGATTTCCCAATACAATAGCACTTCAAAACTTCAGGGAAGTTTTCCTTGGTAAAGATTTTTCGAGATGGTTTACAAACTCCATTATCCTTACTGTTGCAAGTGTGCTTGTGTCCCTGGTGATTGCTCTTCTTGCCGCCTTTGCTCTGTCAAGGTACAAGTTTAAGATGAGGGAAGGTATTTTAAAATTTGTAATATCATTGATGATGGTGCCTCCGGTAATAATGCTTATCCCTCTCTTTGTCTTTATGTCTAAAGTAAAATTAACCAATTCATATGTCGGCATAGTGCTTATTTATACCGGGCTTCTGCTGCCATTCTCAATATATCTGTTAACTACTTTCTTCAGGAGTGTTCCACACTCAATAATTGAAAGCGCATCCATTGATGGCTGCAACTCATTCAGGATTTTAAAGAATATTTTAATCCCGATGTCGATGCCGCCCATCATGACACTTATTGTTATAAATGCCTTGTGGGTATGGAATGAATTGCTTCTTGCGCTGATATTTCTTCAAAAGGATGATTTCAAGACTCTTATGACCGGAATTACTGTATTTAAATCAAGATATAATATTGATGTGCCGCTTACGATGATGGGATTGTTTGTAATTACAATACCAATGGTTGTGATTTATTTTTTGGCCCAGAAATATTTTATCCGGGGCCTTGTTTCAGGTTCGCTTAAAGAGTAATGCTGTAAGTTTGTCAAATACAGGGTTTTAAAAATTCAATTTTTTATCCGGGGCCTTGTATCTGGATTATTAAAGAAGTAACAGGGAGAAACATAAAATATGCGTGATTTTTCAAAAGAAAAAATGTCTGCCAGAAAAAGACTGGAGCTGATTCTTGACAACAAAGAAGCTGACAGGGTGCCGATTAATGATTTTATCCAGAATTTTGATGTGCTGGAGTACTGCACCGGGGAAAAAGTCACCGCTGATAATTACAGTGACCTGGCATGTAAAGTACTTTCCCAAAATGTTGATTGCTGCGAAACTGTGCCTTCAGTGATAAAAGAAGGGATCAGGAAAGAGAAAGACGGTTTTGTGTATAAAGATGAATGGTGGACCAGTTGGATGGTTGAAAAACCTTTCTCTGATACCAAAGGCCTCAAGGAGCATATCTTAAGAAACATCGATGATTTGCAGGTCTATAATCCCGGTGATGAATTTAACTATGCCGGTTGGGTAAATCTCTGGGGTACTTCCACAGGCGAAAGCGGAAATGTTGAACACCCAAAGGAAAGATTTAAAAAGACACAGGAAAAACTGGGTGATATCGTGCTGTTTATGGCACAGAGCACTATAGGACTGGATGTAGCATATAACAGAGCCGGGTGGGAATTATTTTCCTATGCTTATGTTGAATACCCTGAGCTTATACACAAATGGCTGCAGGCTATTGCAGATTTTGAGGAGAAAAGAATTGATGATATAGCAGATTATAACCTCTCACCAATAGTTTTGTCTTACTGCGATATTGCATGGAATAGGGGACTTATTTTTTCCCCGGATTTTTTAAAAAAAGAATTAATACCCTTTGTAAAACAA
>CAYNMO010000398.1:0-1587 GCA_964398155.1 uncultured Actinomycetota bacterium
AAGCATACTCGGATTATTTAAATACGCAATATGCTTTCTGAAAATAATTATACAAATAGGGAGAGCTGTTTTAAGGCTCTCCCATAAAAATCAAATTTTCCCATTTTGTCTGGTACTCTGACCATATTCATCTCTTCTTGCTTTTACTGCCCCGTATTTAAGAAGTTCCGTTTCCGGCATCTTTTTATTTCTGAAAAGATAATATGCTACAGCATAAGGTGTTCTCTGAACTTTCTCCGCAATTTTATCTACAGTGACACCAGAGGCATAAAATTCAAACACACTCTTTTTTTCCTTCTCTGTCCATTCTTCCCCTGCTCGTTTAGCGCTGCCATTTTTCCTCATCTCCCGTCTTGCCATTTTCTCAAGAGCAGACACCGCAGAATATAAGGCGCGGACAGCTTCAGGGTTCTGATAAGGACTGTTTTTGGGATAAATTTCACCTGTAAAAGGATCAACACCTTCCGATAACGGTCTAATAATTTTTAAAGCTTCGGTTGCGTCCATAACCACCTCCGGAAATTTTCGCGTAATAAAGTTATAATATACAGGATTGTCTTCTGATATATACATATAATACATGGTGCTTATAATGTCAAGTGTAATTATTTATTTTTACAAAATCGCAGTTTTAATATATTCGTTTTCATGATATTACGTATCGTCAATTGCGAGGCAGGGTTATCCTACAATTTCAATAGGACCATATTATATCGCATCGGGATTAGGTATGTAAATATGATATACAAAAATTATGAGTTTTACGGGGAGTTTTACTGATTTGTTCATAAATTTCAGGAGGCACATCAAGGAAGAATAATTATTTACTTCTTAAATAAACAACCTCAGACTGAAGTCCGGGGTATCAAAAAGAACCCATCCCTGCCTTCCCTTAAAAAAGGGTAGGAGAACTAATTTTGTATTTTGGTTGATTTGTATTTTATTGTAAAAATACTTAACAATAAATCTAACCATATATCTTAGAATTATAGTTTTGTTCTGTTTTTTTAAATTTATTTAACCCCGGGCTAAACTCCGGGGAATTCTTTCGATTAACAAATCCTTCACAACATCCATAAGTGAGATGTGTTGACAGGTTTTCCCTGAAGTTTAAGATAATAAAAAAGCTGATGCCTGTGCTGTTTTAGATGCTCGACCATTTGGAATAAGTATAAACCCAGGATGCTTTCAATGGGACTCCACGGCGCAGTAACCATCTCTGTAGATAGTCTTTCTTCCGGGCATTGTGACAACATTTCAAAAGATACTTTCTCGTCATCTTCAAGAAGCGCTTTTGCCTCGGCTACACTTTTAACAGCAGGCAGTTTTTCGGCAGGAAGAAGCATTTCTTCCGGGGGCAAATCCTCAGATTTTGAATCGGTGGGAAATCCCCAATCACCTGTTACAAATCCCTTGAATGTCGAGCCGCATGCATTGGTAAGGTGCATCATAAGCTGGCCGGTAGTCATCCAGTTATTTTCTTCGGAAGGTTTCCAGTCAAGATTTTCATCTTCAACGATATCCATTAATCTCTTTGTAAGGGCATAAGTTGTTGTCAGTTCACCCTTCAGAAGCTCTGTCCATGTC
>CAYNMO010000399.1:0-1586 GCA_964398155.1 uncultured Actinomycetota bacterium
AAAATTTTTTAATGGACCTGGTCTCAAATGCCGGGCTTGCAGAAAAGATAATAAAGGAAGTCTCTGATTTCTGCCTTGAATACAGCAGGCTGGAATTGGAGTCTTTTGGAAGCAAAGCACATTATTATGGCACATGGGACGATGTGGCAGGACAGGAAGGGATTATGTTTCCTCCGGCATTATTTAAAAAGTATTTTCTACCTGTTTATAAAAAACTTATTGAAAACGTAAAGAAGCATAATCTGCCGTTTGGCTGGCATGTCTGCGGGAGTGTTACCGAGTTTATGCCCTGCATGATTGATGCCGGGATAGATGTTTTTGATGTGGTTCAGACCTCAGCCAGAAACATGGATTTGGAAAATATATATAAATTATGCGGCGGGAAGATATGCATCCATGGTGGGATAGATGTCCAGAAAGTATTGATTAATAAAAAGCCCGCAGAAGTCAGGGCAGAAGTAAACAGGATAAAAGAATTGTGGGGCAACAGGGGCGGAGTTATAGTGGCTCCGGCACACATGGCTTTACCTGAAACACCTGTTGAAAATATACTCGCTATTTATAACTGACAGATTTGAAAAAGATTTTCAAATAAAAAATATTTATTTTTTTACTAAAGCAAATTACTGCTGATATATAATCGAAATAAATGTTTGATGGCTTTTTAATATTAATAACTTAAATAAGCGCTGTAATCCTAAAAAACAATTATTTTTTGGAGTTGATTGAGCTGATTGTTAAACAAAAAATAGCATTAAATTTTTTGCTGGCGCTGTTAATTATTTTTTCTAGTGTTTCGTGTTTTAAGCTGACAAAACATGATTCTATTACCGAAATAACCCCTATTTACATTGAAGATTCATTTCCTGCCGGGGGCCGGATTGCATATATTTCAGTTGTAAATTCAAAATCCCAAATCCACATAATAAATGGTGATGGTACCAACAAAATTAATATTTCAGATAATGACTTTGATGAATTTGGTTTTTCATGGTCGCCTGACGGCATAGAAATTGCATTTACTTCAGATCGCTATGGAAAAGGGCAAATTTATTTGATTAAGCCTGATGGAACCGGAAGGAAGAATTTAACTGATGATGCATTCTGGTATGGCTACCCCTCGTGGTCTCCTGACGGCAAGAAGATCGCTTTTGTATCAGGTCAACCCGAAATTTTAAATAGCCAGGCTAACATACAGGGCCAGATCTATGTCATGAGTGTAAACGGAGATGGTAGAAATGATTTGTCAGGGAATGTTTTTAACGACTGGTATCCCACCTGGTCACCTGATGGCAAGAAGATTTCTTTTGTGTCGTATAAAGATGGGACCCCCCAAATATATGTAATGAACGCTGACGGAACGGGCAGAGTCAACTTGTCAGGCACAGATTCTAACGGACTTTACCCCGCCTGGTCACCTGACGGCAAGAAGATCGCTTTTACATCATACAAAGATGGGAACCCACAAATATATATAATGAATGCAGGTGGAGAGAGCCGTGTCAACCTTTCCGGCAACAGCTACGACGAGCTTTACCCCGCCTGGTCACCTGACGGCAAGAAGATCGCTTTTACATCATACAAAG
>CAYNMO010000400.1:0-1574 GCA_964398155.1 uncultured Actinomycetota bacterium
CTGGAAAGCTTTTTATTGCAAAATCCACTCTTTATTAGCACCAGAGCTTAATAAATTCTGCACATGTGAAACCATTTCCTCACAATCTTCAATAAAATCGCTCATTTTAAACCTCCCAATATTCGCCATCGCCATATATTTGTACATTTTTAAAAAGTTCCACATACTTTTCCGGCATGAAAGTGTGAATCGGCACGATTTTTGCCGGATTTAATGCCTCGGCAAACCGCTTTAGGTCCTCAATCCCGGCATGTCCCGATGTATGGACACTCTCCCTGTCCATTTTATATTTTTCCACCCATTCCCGCAAAAGAGAGTATGAATCCCGCATCCAGTAACCCTCCCATTGCGAATAGACATATTTTACGTCATCAGTCAGGCCGGCTTTTTCAAGATCCCTCATATGCAGCGGGCGAAACAGCAGGACATATTTGCCTGGCGTTGCCCGCAATGTTTCCATAAATATCCGGTTTTGAGAATGATTTTTTAAGAGCTCAAACCATTTCTTATTTTTTATAAGAACTCTCTGTGGCTGAGGAATATAAAGTGCCACTTGCGGCCAGCCAGACTGTGGGATATGCCTGCTTCCGGTCGCCTCAAGAATTAATGC
The DNA here is from genome assembly GCA_964398155.1 of uncultured Actinomycetota bacterium. Taxonomy (GTDB): domain Bacteria; phylum Actinomycetota; class Humimicrobiia; order Humimicrobiales; family Humimicrobiaceae; genus JAMDDL01. Next base: position 611 of record CAYNMO010000400.1, read on the forward strand.
AGCATAGAGGTCAATGACCAGGGTTTTGCCGCTCTTCTTGCAGGCCCTGAAAATAGAAACAATGCGGTCAATATTTTGCGAAGATGCATGGACCAAAGTAAGGCCTTTACTGTTTTTAAAAATAGCAACCAGCCTATTTTCAATATCATCCTCGCTTTGAAACGGCTTACAGATTTCTGTTCTGCCAAGCATAGATCCCTCCATAAGCAGCACATCTATGTTTTCTGGCGGTCCGGCGATTAATTCTTCGGTCAGTATAGCCTTACGGCCATGCATCCTGAAATCACCGCTGTAAAACAGGCGTTTTCCATCTGCCTCAATCAACAGGCTGTAGGCATCAAACCCGGAATGGTCAATTAAGAAAGGGGTGATAATAAATGGCCCAAGCTCAAAAGGTGCTCGATTTTTAAGGCTTAATCCACCTGAGGCAGTCGGAGGACACCAGTCATGTAAAAATAAAGAAGCCTGTTCCAATATTCTGCGGGCATTTGCACCTAATATTATAGGAATCTTATTACTAATGTGGGCAAGCAGTCCAAAATGATCCAGATGCGGATGAGAGATTATTATTGCCAAAAGGGAAGCATCCTCGCCGTTAAGCCCTGAAATGTCAGGCAAATACTTTTTATCATTTATTTCAGCATCAAGCGGCAGACCAAGGTCAACAAGCAGTCTTTTGCCCCCACAGATAACCTCTACGCAACTTCCTCCTATTTCTTTAGCGCCACGATGAATACAAACCTGCATAAGCAATCTCTGCAATCCTCATTAAAGACATTATAAAAATAATACTCCTGGTCTTCTGTCCTTGCCTGTGATTGTATACTTTTTACAATTACAGACTGATGCAATGCTTTATTTATCCTGCTAAAATATGAGCAATATATCCTCTAAGGACATCCCTATTTCGAAATGCACAATTCAAAATCAATCTTATAATCTTTAATTTTACTGGCGTCTGATG
>CAYNMO010000401.1:0-1550 GCA_964398155.1 uncultured Actinomycetota bacterium
GAGGCTACTTTAAAGACACCTCTAGCGACGGTCGTTTGAATAAAGAAGCAATCGCTCCAATTGTAACTGGACTTGTTGGTGGTGTACTGGGAGCTGCCGGAAACTGGATTTACGACAAATATAAAGCAGGAGACTGGAAAGAAAGACTCCTTGGATACGGTATCCCTCAAGAAAAAATAGAGAAACTCAAGCAAAATGTGGCAAAGGTTGACGCATTGGCTCAAACATTCAACGGATTATCTCCAAATCTTACAACTGCTTTTAGAGAATTTAAACAGCAGGTTCAAGATTCTATCAACAGAGCTGAAGCTGAAAATAACGCAGCAGGTAAAGGAAATATTGCAGCTGGATCTCAGGCATTGGCAGATCAGCAGAAAAAAGAACAAGAAGCAAAGGCTAAACAGCAGAGTGGTCAAGCTCAGCAGGCCCAGCAGGCTCAACAGCCTCAGGAAACTCAGAAACCTCAGGAAGCAGCTGAGAAACCTTTGTACGCTCCAGTTCCTAACGCAGCCTAATAAATTGACCTATTTTATTAAAAACGCCAGTGAAGCTGGCGTTTTTAATTTGTAGATTAAGAATATAGGTATATGTAAATTCGATAAGTAAATATACTTATGCATTATTTCCCACCACCAATTACAACATGGTATAAGTCTGCTCAACAAGTCGGGCAATACTTTCCATATAAAGTAGTCGCAAATGACACGCTATCTAGTATAGCAAAGAAATATCTAAACGACGTGAACAAGTGGAAGGAACTGCAAACTTTAAATTCCATAAAAGACCCAAACAAACTTGAAGTTGCACAAATTATAAATATACCAATCAACGCTGAAAACTATAATATTTTTAACACGCTTGCATCGCCACAGGTTGCAAAAAAAGAAGAAGAAAAAAAGCCAGATACAAATATAAGTGACCCATGGGGAGCATTGAAAGCAGAGATAGCAAAGTCAGAGGGAAATTACGGAGCATACAACAGAGGCAGTTCAGGAGATACTCCAAGGCCAACAATTGACATTACGAAGCTAACTGTTGGACAGATTATGGAGATGCAGCGCAAGAAAGGAAGCGATGGCAAGAGATTGTTATTCGCTGTTGGAAAATATCAGATGATTCCAGGAACACTGGCAGAATCCGTTGCAGATTCCAGAGTAGGAGTAAGTGCCGCAGACATATTTGATCCGTCTACTCAAGAAAAGCTGTTCATGCATCTTATGTATAAGAGACAGCACTTAATGGATTATATTAATGGCAAGAGTAATGACATCAATGCGGCCATAAATGATTTGGCAGCTGAGTTTGCGTCTCTGCCAATGACATCAGGCAAGGGTAGGTACGATAAGGACAGCGCTGGAAATAAAGCAAGTGGGGGGCTAAGTAGAGTTGAGAAAATTAAATCAATATTAATGTCAATAAGAGATAAAAAATGAATGTCGATATATTAAAATGAAAAAATTGCAATGATTAGAGAAATAATAAAAAACCCATCAACGTGAAAGTGTCTCGCTGTTCTTGATATATTAAAAAAAAAAAAAAACACAGCATGG
>CAYNMO010000402.1:0-1534 GCA_964398155.1 uncultured Actinomycetota bacterium
CCTTAAAATAAAAAATAATTTATCAGATATATTACCATATTTTTTGGATTAATTTATATTACCAGCCATCTTCTTTAATTATTTGTGCCAGTATACTTCCCAGCCAAGATAATTTTCAAATGCTTCATTTAATACTTTCGCGCAATTTCCCCTGTTCATTGCAACATGGTGCTCAAAACCGTTTTTACACATGAAATCCATCAGAACCTGAAGATCTGGAACTCTGCAGACTGCAACACCCCCGGGTGTCTTTATCGGATCGTCTGTAAATACACCTTCACCAAAATATGCTTTTATTGTGCCCCATACGTCATCAGTAGAAATTTTGCCATAAGTCATCGGGCCTGACTTTACCTGACCCTTGCATGCCCCAAAGCATATATCATATCCAATAGTGTTTCCAAGAATATCAAGATTGGATATTGATATTTCGCTGTTCATAAAACTTTTGGGGTAATTTGAGCAATGGAAATTTACGCACATATCTCTGTCTTCCCTGAAGTTATTGTTCCAGTCCAGATAACCTGATGGCGAGCCGGTTGCAAGATTTAATGCATACATCATGACCGCCCCGGAAACATCAGTCTCACAAGCCATCGGAAAACCTTTTTCTCCAAGCATGCTCATTGGAAGACATGCAGCGCACCCGTAATTTGTCTGTATCGAATCCCAGCACTGAACAGCACCTGCGTCGCACTGGTTCTCTATCATAAACTGCTCTATGGCAATATTTAATTTTGCAGATTTGATTATTTTTTCCTCAGAAATATCACTTTTTATGCTTCCATATTTTTTTATTTCAGCAACTTTGTTTTTAACGTCAGCATGCGTATCGCTTAATTTGTTGGCGGCGCCGATGATAACCGACAGATCAACAGGGATAACAGTTATGCCAGAATCCTGCAAAAGTTTTTCAGAATATCTTACAGTCTGAAATGCTGCTGGTCTTGTCCCTATTTGCGCAATTCTTGCAGTTTTTATTCCTTTTACAACACTGCATACTTTTGCAAAATAACTTAAATCACTTTCAAAAGCTTTACTTTTAATTGGGCAGGTATGGAAGGTGGTATTGGTAAATTTAATCTTGTACTGATACAGGTTATTGCATACCGAAAGTTTACCGCAGAATGCATCCCGCCTGTTTTCCATTTCCATGTGATCGGTGTCATCATCACAGGCTTGCACCATTACAGGCAGATCAAGTTTTGCCAGATTTAGCGTCTCAACTACACCAATTTCATCACCAAAGTTAGGAAGGCTTACTATTATTCCGTCCAGTTTTTCGTAGTTATCCCTAAACAGACGGGCACATTTTTTGGCATCTTCGACCGTTTCTATTACTCCATACTTTGTATCATTTTCGCCGACGATAACATATTTGTAGCCCATCTTGTCAAGAAGTGAAAGTAATTCTTTTCTGCCTTCGCTTGCAAGCTTTGGATTAAAAAATCCCCTTGTTCCTACCAGAACACCAAAAGTAACATCTCTTATTTTCATTTAACCTCCTGTTTTATATTAAAATTATTTTTAAATT
>CAYNMO010000403.1:0-1519 GCA_964398155.1 uncultured Actinomycetota bacterium
GTGAAAAACTGGGTCTGGAATGCCTGGTTAAGAACCCTGCAAGCCGCGGGGTATCCGTAACTTCATTGAAAGTGCCTGAAGGAATTGACGGAAAAGTCCTCACCAAGACCATGAGGGTAAAATACGGAGTCACCATTGCCGGTGGCCAGGGGAAACTTACGGGTCTTATTTTCAGGATTGGCCATCTCGGTTATGTCGGGATATTTGATGTGCTTGTTGCAATAACGGCGCTTGAATTTGCACTAAAAGAGCAGGGATGGAAATTTGAACTGGGTGCCGGTGTTGTTGAGGTGCAAAAAACGTTTTGGGAGAACAATTACATGAGCCAGAAAGCTTAATGGGGAAAGTAAGCTTAAAAAAACTTTTCATTATTATTTTGTGCCTTGAAAGGAATGGTTATAAAAAATGAAGAAAAAAATAATAGTTACTGATGGCATTTCCGAAAATGCAAAAAAAATGCTTGAGGGCAAATACATTGTTGATTTGAAAAAAGGATTGCCGCCGGAGGAGCTTAAAAAAGAAATAAAGAATTACAATGCCATAATTATCAGAAGTGCGACAAAGATGACCGCCGAGATAATAGAAGCTTCTGAAAACCTTGAAGTGATAGGCAGGGCAGGCGTGGGAGTCGATAATGTGGACGTAAAAGCTGCCACAAAAAAGGGTGTTGTTGTTGTCAATGCTCCCGGGAGCAACAGTGTATCTGTTGCGGAACATGCAATCGGGCTTATACTGTCGCTTGCAAGGAAAATCACTGTGGCAGATTATTCGACAAAAGCCGGAAAATGGGAAAAGTCCAAGTTTAAGGGGATGGAAATAGAAGGCAAGACCCTTGGTGTTGTGGGTTTTGGGAAAATTGGCTACCTGGTGGCAAAAAAAGCAATAGGGCTCGGGATGAGAGTTATAGCTTTTGATCCTTTCACTGCAGATGAGAAGTTTGTATCTCTCGGAATTGAAAGGGCAAACAAGATTGAGGATGTTTATAAAGTCGCAGATTTTATTACCATACATCTTCCAAAAAATAAAGATACGCTTGGGTTGTTTGACAGGAAAGAATTTGCCAAAATGAAAAAAGGCGTGGTAATCATTAATTCTGCCAGAGGAGGCATAATAAATGAAAGTGACCTTGCCGATGCGATAAAGGCCGGCCAGGTCGGAGGAGCTGCACTGGATGTGTTCGAAAGCGAACCGTGCCAGTCATCCCCGCTCTTTGAGCTTGACAGTGTAGTATGTACGCCTCACCTTGGAGCATCAACTGATGAGGCCCAGGACAGGGCCGGTGTGATGATCGCTGAACAGGTTGACGCGGTCCTGTCAGGGAGGCCCGCAACTTTTGCAGTTAATTTCCCTGCTGCAAGTACTGAACTTATGGAGGCAATCTCGCCATTTTATGAGCTTTGTGGGAACATGGGGGCTCTTTTCGCAGGAGCTTTTGAAGGAAACCTTGAAAGTATAGAAGTAGGATATTTTGGCAAGGTTGCAGACTATGACACCAGGATACTGACCAGCATGATCCTTG
>CAYNMO010000404.1:0-1067 GCA_964398155.1 uncultured Actinomycetota bacterium
TAAAAATATTTAAAAATATAAGAATCGGCAATCGTAACAATAACAAGTATGCGGGTCTTAATCCTGCTTATAAAAAGAAAGAGGCGAATTAAAAAAGACTAACAGTTTAAAAAAGAATTCCGATGAGATAGGTGTCAGAGGCATAAACAGCATTAGCAACCTGGAGGCTGATATAATGAAAATTATCTGGGATAAGGGCCCAATATCAGTTCGTGAAGTGCATGAGATCATGTTGCGAAAGGAGATGGAAGATAAGGAGGCCGGATTTATCCCCTACACTACTGTCATGTCTACAATGACAGCCCTGGCAGACAAGAGCCTGCTCAGGCAGGACAAGACAGCCAAAACATATATCTACACAGCAGTAATTGACAGGAGGGAACTCTCAAAGAATATAATTAAGTCAGTTGCTGATAAGCTCTTGACGGAGGACCTAACTGAAACGGTATCGATATTTCTGTCTGATGAAAAAAACATCTCAGCAAGCGGAATAAAGAAATTGCTAAAAGAGATATAACATAATATTTTTTTGTTTTCAATCTCCCGGCTTTGTAATACAATCAGGTAGTGTTTATTTTATTAAAAATATTAAGAAAGGATTTTTATGGTAAATATTAACAAAACAAAGGATTTATGGAATAAAGATCTGCATCTTAAGGATATGAAAAGCCACAGGTGGGGTCCTTTATGCTGTTGGTTCTGGTGCTGGTGGGTCATGAGTAAAGAATAAAGTGGGTTATTTCCCAAGTAAGTATAATTTTTCATATAAAATTAACCCCAAATATACTTTCATAAATAATAATTTAACGGGCGCTATGGATATTATAGAAAGTGATGTTTGGGGTTTTTTCATTGCAGAAAAATATTTGCAAATACCAAAGTCAATATTAGATGATTTTTTAAACAGAGGTTATTTATACGAAAATGTTAATATTGAATACTTTATTTTAAAAAAACTTTTTAAATCTTTTATTAAAACTGCTAAAAGTAATCCAAAACGGATAGTATTTTGCCCAACGTACTACTGTAATTTAAATTGTATTTACTTTTTAAAAAAAAAAAATAAA
>CAYNMO010000404.1:1077-1501 GCA_964398155.1 uncultured Actinomycetota bacterium
TTTATTAATAATACTGATTATAAATTCAGCTCTTTGGAACTCTACGGTGGCGAACCCCTGCTAGATGATAATCAAGCAATTGTGGAAAAAATTTTATTCTTTGCAAAAAAGAAAAATCTTAATATCACGATTGTTACTAATGGTACAACATTAGATAAATATTTTAACCTTCTTAAGGATTTAAAAGAAAATATAGAAATGATCCAAATTACTTTAGACGGGGTCCAGGCTGTTAATGACAAAAGAAGGAAGTATACAACGGGAGAGGGGTCTTTTAATTTAATTATTAACAATATATCCCAGCTTTTAAAGGATGGTATCAATACAAACGTAAGAGTAAATATCGATAATCAAAACGTAGGTTTTGTTCCAGATTTATATAAATATATAGAAAATAAGGGGTGGCTAAATTATAAAAACTTTG